>JANPIF010000408.1:0-8095 GCA_031424845.1 Ferruginibacter sp. | reverse complement strand
ATAATTTATTAGAAAATAAAATAAAAATTATCAAAGAACCTTCACAAGAAATATATGGTACGGTAGCTGTGTTTGCAGACCTGTACGGCAATTTGTGGGATTTAATTGAACCCTCAAAAATCTAATCAAAAAAAATTATTTTTCTAAAAACCACCATTTCTTTCTTGTAACGGCAGGTTTTAATTTAAACCTTCCAATAGCATTTTCCTTTAAATGAGCTACTGCATCTTCAATAGAATCTGTAAATAAACACAGGTCCAAATCTTCAGGAGAAATAGTACCTTTTTGTTTCATCAATTCAATATGCTCTATAATATCTTTATGAAAAGCTTTGTCAAAAATAATGATCGGAAACTGGCTTATCATTTTTGTTTGTATAAGCGTTAGTGCTTCAAAATATTCATCAAGCGTGCCAAACCCACCAGGCATTACAACAAAAGCATAAGAGTATTTTATCAGTAATGTCTTGCGCACAAAAAAATATTTTATACTTACCCACTTGTCTAAATATTTATTATGAAATTGCTCATGTGGTAAAACAATATTACAACCTACGCTCCTACCCCCTACTTCTCGGGCTCCTCTGTTAGCTGCTTCCATAATACCTGGACCACCACCGGTCATAATAGTAAAACCAAGTTTTGCTATTTCTCCAGCTATAACCTCTGTTTGTTTATAATATATATGATCTTCTTTAAACCTTGCAGATCCAAAAACTGTTACACAAGGACCAGCAAAATGCAGGCTTCTAAAACCTTTTATAAATTCTGTCAATACGCTAAAGGCAAATTTAAAATCCTTCCAACGGTTTTGTGGGCCTTCCAAAAACTTAATTTCTGATTTTGTCATTTCCTGTCTTTCTTTTAAATATATGCTAAGTTATTGAAGAAAATATTGAATAATACGTAACCTAAAAAACTCTGTAAAATCAAAGTATTTGTAAGGAACAATAGATGAGTTTATTTTTTTATAGATATATTTATTATACCAAAGGGTAATTAATGATATGGGTTAAAGAATAACCTTTGATTACTTGCTAAAGCTAGTTTGTATGCAAAACTTATTGATGAAAATTTCCATTTTCTTTTTTCTACTTTTTACCTGTTGCATTTTGTATGCGCAAAAAACAAAACAGGATTCTTTAAAAACAACAGCTGCAGCCAATAAAGTAGATACCCTAACTATTGATGCAAATAAACAACTCAGCTTTTTTTATCAGGAAGATGATCCTGGTTTGGCAATACAGTATGGGATGGTAGCCTTTCAAAAATCACTTTTAATTAAAGATAGTTTTCGCACAGCTCAATCATCAAAAGCTGTTGGTATTGCTTATGATATTAAAGGGAATTTAGATTCTGCATTATTTTATTTAAAACAAGCACTGGTAATTTTTACACAAATAAAAAGAACAGATTATCAATCTCACACCCTTACAGATATTGCCATGGCTTATTATTATAAAGGCAATTACGAGCTTGCTTTAAGAAACCACCAAGCAGCTTTGCAGTTAAGAAAAGCGCTTGGGAATAATAAATTTATAGCACAGTCTTTATTAAACATAGGTTTGGTTTATCGCTCCAGAAAAGATTATGCAAACGCCATAAAGTTTTATAAACAATCTTATCAAATAAAAAAAACAGTTGGGGATAGTACGGGCATGTTAAATTCCTTAATAAATACCGGTGCAGCTTTTCAAAGCAATGGCCAATTTGATAGTTCGTATAAATATGCTTATACATCTTTGCAACTTGCAAAAACCTTGGCTTCGTATGATGATGTAGCGGCCAGTAAAGAAAATATTGCAGCTGCTTTAATTAATTTAAATAGAACAGGTGAAGCTTTACAATTTTTAAATGAGACCGATAAAGACAGTGCTCTTAATAAAAACAAAAGAAGGTTGATAACACATTACGAATCTTACGGAGATCTTTATTTGCAACAAAACAATATTGAGCTTGCGCAACTATATTTTACCAAAGGATTGGAACTAGCGAAAAGCAACAACAGGCTTGAAGCAATGGAAGTCTTTTACAGAAAACTTTCTAAATGTTTTTATCAACAACAAAAATACAAACAGGCTTATGATTATTATGATTTAAGTAAAACCATAAGTGATACATTGTTGAATGAAGAAAATAGTCGACAGGTAAATGAAATGAGTGCAGTGTACGAAACTGCTGAAAAAGAAAGTCGCATTGGAGCATTACATACTGAAAATGAAATTAATTTATCAGATGCAAAAAACAGAAGAAGAGAGAGAAACTATTTTGCATTGGCCACCGTTTTATTTATTGGGCTTGCGGGCATCTCTTACAGAGCATACACCAATAATAAAAAGAAAAAATTAATGCTCGATCATCAAAATAAAATTATAGAAAAGTCATTAGCAGAAAAAGAAATACTTCTCAGAGAAATACATCATAGAGTTAAAAACAATTTACAAATTGTAAGCAGCCTGTTAAGTTTACAATCAAATTATATAATAGATGAACAGGCCTTGGATGCTGTAAAGGAAAGTAGAAACCGGGTAGAAAGTATGAGTTTGATTCATCAGAATTTATACCAGGAAGAAAACTTAACCGGCATTAATGTAAAGCAGTATATTGAAAACCTCACTGACAATCTTTTTTATTCTTACAATATAAAACCTGATAAAATTAAACTCGTAAAAGAAATTGACTCTTTAATTTTAGACGTAGATACAGTAATACCCATAGGATTAATTTTAAATGAACTCATTACAAATTGCCTGAAATATGCTTTTATAAATAACATTAATGGCAGTATAAAAGTGATGTTGAAAGAAATAAATAACAACCTCTCATTATCCGTATATGACGATGGAATAGGCTTACCGGCAAACTTTGAACCGGGAGCAAAAAAATCATTTGGCCATAAAATGATTAACGCATTCCTACAAAAATTAAATGGAAAAATGAAGATGTACAGTGAGGATGGAACAAAGGTGGATATTGAAATATTAAACTACAAAAAAATATAAATTGAACGATATAAAAATTTTGGTTGTAGAAGATGAACCAATTATAGCGGAAGATATTGCTGCTTTGATTGAAAAAAATGATTTTGTTGTTTCTGCCATTGTTTACACAAAAGAAAATGCATTACATGAGTTGCAAACAAATTTACCAGACTTAGTTTTGCTGGATATTAATTTAAACGGTGAAATGGATGGCCTTTTAATTGCAGAAAAAATAAATGAACAGTTTAATATTCCTTTTATTTTTATAACATCTTACTCCGATAAATCTACATTAGAAAAAGCAAAATATACAGAACCTTCCGGCTATATAGTAAAACCTTTTAATGAAGGTGGATTATATTCTACATTGGAAATTGCTTTGTATAACCATGCCCAAAAAAACAAGCTCAAATTTCCGCCTCTTTCTCTACAAAAAATAAATAAAAATTTGCAGGATGAAGTTTCTGAAAGAGAATTTACTCTGCTGGAATTAATTTATGAAGGCAAAACAAATAAACAAATTGCAGAGATGTTATTCATCTCTTTAAATACTGTAAAAAAACACATCAACAATACCTACCTCAAGTTAGATGCAAGCTCCCGGGCAAGTGCTATCGCATGTCTTCGTAAACTTATGACGGATAAATAATTCAAATATTCCTTTAAATCACCCCAAAGGGTAATTACATTTTTCATTAAAAGATTAAACTTTATAATCTTATTATTTCTATAAATAATGAGGAATAAAATATTTAAAAAATCTTGTTATGAAAAAAATTGCCGTTTTACTGTTTATTTTTTCTATTAAATTAAGTAGTTATTGTCAACCATCTGCAGCCAAAGTACAAGCTGATATAAAAAGCAATTTCGGACCTAAATGTATAAGTGTAACTGTAACTGGCGGAGGCACTACAAGTGTGGATTATATAAATGGCGGCTATGCTAAATTTTACCGTGTGCCTGTTACCGTAAAGTCTAAAACAGAATTACCTGGAGTTGTAATAGTGGATAAAGGCAATGCAAAATACAATATGGCAGGTGCTGCATATTCCTTTAAAGAATATGCAAGCGGAACAACAGAATACTCAGGCCTTCCGTACCCTGATACGGCGGCTATCCGTTCATTAATATATTCCCTTCCCTCATACGGGATTACTGGGCCGGAAGAGCAGATTTTAGACGTGCATTCCATTTCATTTCTTTCAAACCCTGCACCAATTTGGCATTCGCTGCTTTCTGTAACCATAGCATCAGATATGGTTTACAGCATCAAAAGAAATATGAATACCGTGGAGAAAATAAAAGAACCATATGGATTGCGCCTATATCGAAAAACTATAACCGATCCTTGGTATAATGTAGCTTGGACAACTCCAGATTACCGGAATGATTCAAGACGGTTACAATCTATTAGCGTTGAAACAATAGGGGAATACAAACTAAGTAAGATGCTTTCTTTAAAAGATAAAGCCACCATTAAATCAGCCGAAATTCAGGCAGCATCAAGGCCAAAAGTTGATATACCAGTAATGAATTCTATGCAGGATTTATTAAAATGGTATCATGGTCTTTTAATGGAGGGCGACTATGCAAAAGTGGAAGCTGTTACGTTGCAACTTTTCTCGCCAGAAAACTTTGACTCAAAAACCAACTTGTTAAACGGCAACGCAGCTATTCAACTGGAAACAATTAAAAAGGCAATTACCAACGATTTTGTTACCTACCAGCAACAATATTGCACCACTCCAAAAGTGAGAGATAGCGACAACACCTATATAGCTTGGTTTAATAAAGATAAATCTCAATCTTCTACCATAGAGATCAGATCAGAGAATAACCGATGGTATATAACAAAAGTATCTATCGGATTTAAAAATATTGGTTACGGGGAGAATGCTGTACTGCAACTTAAAGCAATGACCTGCAATTAATTTTTTAAAGATTTAATTATCTCAAATAGGGTTTCAAAATATTTAGATACTTACCCTGATCCAGTTGAGAATATATTATTTGCCTTTAAAAAATCACCCCCAAGGGTAATGAAATATTTCAAGTTTAATTATTCCTTTATGTCATCAAAAAAAATAAGATTATGAACACAAAAATCATGTTACTAATAGCAGTTTTCATTACAATTGGTACTGCTGCAAATGCCCAAACAAACAACACCCAGAAACAACGGGTAAAACAAGGTGTAAAATCTGGAGAAATTACAAAAGCCGAAGCTGATAAAATACGTGAACAAAGAAAAGAAGTAAGAGCAGAAGTAAAAGAAGCAAAGGCTGATGGAACTGTAACCAAAGAAGAAAAAAAAGATATTAAGCAAGAACGTAAAGATGCCAATAAAGCCATTATAAGAGCAAAACAAAATAAAAAAACAAGGAATTAAATCTTACTAAATTTTTGTATTAATAACTATCAAATTATTCGCCATGAAAAAAATATCTTGTATAGCAGTTGCTTTGTTGTTATTGTTTTTTGCATTACCATATTCAAACATGGCCCAAGTGGCTATTAATACAGATGGTTCGGTAGCCGATGCAAGCAGCATGCTTCATATAAAAAATGCAAACAAAGGATTACTCATTCCTAATGTTTCGCTGTTGTCTAATACAGATGTTGCCACTGTTAACTCTCCTGCAACTTCATTGATGGTTTTTAATACAAACAATGCTTTACCACTTGGCAGAGGTTATTATTACTGGAGTGGTACCCAATGGATAAAATTACTAGTGTCAAATGATTTATCATCTTTAAACTATTGGTCGTTGAGTGGAAATAGTGGTACTACGAACTCAAACTTTATTGGCACTACAGATAATCAGCCACTAAAATTTAGAATGAATAATCAGCCCAGTGGTTTCTTAGACAATAGTAAAATAAATTATGCTTTGGGTGCTACGGCCCTTATTGCAAACACAACCGGCACCTCTAATATTGCACTCGGCAGTGGGGCATTAAGTGGCAACACAACAGGTAACTTTAATACCGCCATTGGCGAAAATGCACTGTTATCAGTTGGTACTCTAGAAAACAATACTGTAATTGGTGTAAGCAGTATGGTATCCCCGCAAGGGCAGCGTAATACAGGCTTAGGTGTAAGGGCAATGGCAGGTGTTGGAAGCGGAACTATTTTAGATAATACAGCAATAGGTTATGAAGCCATGAGAAATATTTCTACAGGTAAAAGCAATGTAGCAGTTGGTGCCAATTCATTGTCTAATACAAGCACAGCATATAGCACTGTTGCAATTGGTACAAGCGCTTTGTTTAATAATACTACTGCAAATAATATTGTAGCAATTGGAGACTCCGCTTTATTTAATAATGGAGTAGGTGCTACCAATACAGTTTTCCAATCTGCAAACAATACAGCAATAGGATCTAAATCATTGTACACAAATAATACCGGCAGTAACAATACAGCTACTGGTTACCAAACTCTTTATGCCAATACATTTGGAGGCCATAATGCAGCCTTTGGTACAAGTGCGTTGCGTAATAACATTACGGGAGCATCAAACACGGCCATGGGAGCTTTTGCACTTACAAATAGTACCAGTAATTTTAATACAGCTGTAGGTCATTTAGCAATGAGCAGTACAACCTCAGGAAGTTCAAATACCGCTGCAGGTTATGTTGCATTAAATGCAAATACAACAGGAGAAGAGAATACTGCATTTGGTAGAGAAGCTTTAAAATTAAATACATCAGGTAGCAGAAATGTAGCACTAGGTAATGCGGCTTTAAATAGTAGCACCACAGCTAACAGTCAGATTGCAATAGGTGATAGTGCATTGTATTCGGTAAATAATATTTTTGGAAGGAATACAGCAATTGGAAGCAGGGCTTTAAAAACATCTGTGAGTGGTCAAGAAAATACAGCTGTTGGTTTTGAAGCTTTACGTAAAATAAATGTCGGAGAATATAATGTTGCAATAGGTGGAGAAGCGCTGAGTAATATTGCTACAGGGATCAATAATACCGCAGTGGGAGGATTGGCATTGGGAAATGGTACAACAGGAAATAACAACTCAAGTGTTGGCTATCTTTCATTATTGAACAATACAGCAAATGACAATACTGCACTTGGCATAGCTGCATTAAATACCAATACCACAGGATATTCAAATGTGGCAATAGGCAGTAACGCACTTAATAAAAATACTACACAATCTAATATAGTTGCGGTAGGTGATTCTGCTTTGTTTAACAATGGAACGGGCGCAACAGGTACAAAAGGCACACAGAATACAAGCATTGGCTCAAAAAGTTTATTAGCCAATACTATTGGTGAAAGTAATACTGCTATAGGTTTTCAATCGCTTAATGCAAATACAACTGGAAACAGTAATGTTGCTATAGGCAATAAGGCACTTGCTAAAAACACGGTGTCATCTCATCTTGTAGCTGTAGGAGATTCCGCACTATATAATCACAATGGAACA
Source organism: Ferruginibacter sp. (assembly GCA_031424845.1). Classification (GTDB taxonomy): domain Bacteria; phylum Bacteroidota; class Bacteroidia; order Chitinophagales; family Chitinophagaceae; genus Ferruginibacter. The sequence continues at coordinate 667 of JANPIF010000408.1, read as the reverse complement.
TCTTCAGCGGTAAATACTGCCGTAGGTTTTAAAGCAATGTATAATATGTTAGGCAGTAGAGGTAATACAGCCATGGGAAATTATGCACTCGCATCAGGTACTGTAGGCAATTTTAATACTGCAATGGGTGATAGTGCCATGGCTAATAATATAAACTCATCTAACAATGTAGCCCTAGGGTATCAGGCACTCACCAACGTAGAGTATGGTAGCGGAAATGTAGCGGTAGGTTTTAAAGCGCTGGAAAATAATACAGGAGCGGCTCTTCTTTTATCTGGCGATAATAATGTTGCACTAGGCTATGAATCGCTCAAAACAAATACTACAGGAAATGATAATGTAGCACAAGGCTACAGATCTTTAAGTTCAAATATAACAGGCAGCAACAATGTAGGAATTGGCAATAATGCCCTTTATTCCAATTCAACAGCATATTCAAATGTGGGTATAGGAAATAATGCTCTTTACAATAATACTACTATATCAAATACTGTTGCCGTGGGAGATTCCGCTTTGTTTAATAATGGAACGGGAGCCTCTATATTTCAAGGGATCCAAAATACTGCTGTTGGATCTAAAACTTTATTTAATAATACTACTGGGTCAGAAAACACTGCATTAGGAAGTAGCGCACTTTATAGTAATACAACAGGAGACGACAATACTG
>JANPIF010000407.1:0-15748 GCA_031424845.1 Ferruginibacter sp. | reverse complement strand
AGTGCTATAACATATTTAACCGGTCCGGGGCAGGCTTATACTGATGGGATGCGTTTTGTGCAATATTATTTTGGACTACCGCTAGCCATGATTGTTATTAGTGTATTTTTTGTACCTGTTTACAGCAAATTAAAAGTTTTTACTGCATACGAATTTTTAGAAAAAAGATTTGATGTAAAAACAAGAACATTTACGTCGTTTTTGTTTTTAATTTCCCGTGGGTTAAGTACTGGTGTGAGCATTTATGCACCCTCCCTTATACTTTGTTCTATTATGGGCTGGAACATTTATTACACCAATATTTTAATGGGGGGTTTGCTGATAATATATACGATGAGTGGTGGAGCAAATGCAGTGGCGCACACGCAAAAATTGCAAATGATTATCATTTTTATTTCGCTTTTTTTGATAGGATACATTGCTGTAAGTATGCTGCCTTCGGGTATGGGTTTTAGAGAAGCAGTAGCTGAAGCGGGCAGTTATGGTAAAATGAATGTGATAACAACTGGCTTTACGAGCAACGGTTTTGACTGGAAAGATAAATACAATATATGGAGCGGATTAATTGGTGGATTTTTTTTAGCACTCAGTTATTTCGGCACAGACCATAGCCAAGTTGGTAAATACCTTACCGGTAAAAACATTGCAGAAAGCCGAAAGGGTTTGTTGATGAATGGCTTGGTAAAAGTGCCTATGCAATTTTGTATTCTGCTGATTGGTATTTTAATTTTTACCTTTTATCTGTACCACAATGCCCCGGTTTATTTTGATGATACAAAAATTATTGCTGCCAATAAAACGGAATATGCTGCACAACTACAAAGCATAGAAGCGAATTATGCTGCTGCTTCTGCTGAAAAAAATGTGGCTAATATTTCAAAATACCGTGCAGAATACAAAGCAGTCTTAAAACAGGCTTTGCCAGGGGATGATGCGAATGATACAAACTTTATTTTTCTGCGTTTTGTAAAAGATAATTTACCCATCGGGCTTACCGGGTTGTTGTTTGCAGTAATATTCTTAAGTGCCTGGGGAAGTATTGCCGGTGCTTTAAATTCTCTTGCAGCTTGCAGCATGATTGACTTTCACCAAAAGTTTTACAGTAAAGATAAAACAGAGTTAAGCGATTATAAAACATCGCAATGGTACACATTTGGGTGGGGTATATTCTGTATTGTTATTGCCATGTTTGCGCAAAACATAGGCAACAGTTTAATTGAAGCTGTAAATATTTTAGGCTCTATTTTTTACGGTGTTATACTGGGTGTTTTCATTGTGGCCTTCTGGATAAAGCATATTAAAGCAAATGCTGTTTTTATTTCGGCGCTTATTTCGCAAGTAGGCGTAATTGTAATTTATAAGGCTGATATTATTTCATTCTTATGGTTGAATGTTATTGGAGTGGGATTAGTGGTAGGAATTGGGCTGTTATTGCAGGCAATTTTGGGCAATAAAAAAACCGCTTCATAACAAAGCGGTTTCTAAGTATCTTCTATTTAATTATTTCAATTTCTTCATTAAATCTTCATTCATCTTTACATAATCGTCGTTCTTTGCTTCACGTGCAAGTTCTAAGGATGTTTTGGAACTAGCCATTGCTGCAGTTTTATCACCCATCGCCTGTTCTATTTTAGCTTTGTATATCCACATCCAATAAGCTTTTGGTTGTGCTTTTACTGCGGCTGTAATATTTTCCAGCGCTTTAGTACTGTTTTTTTCGTATTCGTTGTAAAACTGTGCTGCATTCCAGTAAGGTTTCTTTTCGCCCATCATATCTTTCTCAAGCGCTGCACGCATACGGTCTTTAATAAGTGCGGTAATTGGGATAGCTACTGCAGTTTTATCCCACATAATATGTAGCTCACAACTTTCTGGTTTTATGTTTGCAAATTGCATGGTGAAGGTTTCTACACCGTCTCTCATTTTCATTGTTGGTACTTTAAAACGAACGATATCATCTGTTTGAGCGTACCCATTAGAACCCCAGTTCTTGGTTCCTTTGTTTATAATTACCTCCCACATTCCTTCAGCAGGTATGGTGTATAGTGCATATGAACCAGTATCAATTTTTTTACCGCCAATTTCTACAGCATCATTAAATTTAATAATAGTAGCATTATTTGCACCTGTGCGCCATACTGCATTGTAAGGTACGAGTTCACCAAAAATTTTCCTTCCTTTTATAGATGGACGACTGTATGTAAGCTCCATACTACCAAGTGCAAAATCTTGCTTAATGGTTTGTGTAGGTGATGGTGCAGGCATTTTCATTTGGGCATTTGCCATGTTTGCTGTGCAAAACAAAGAGAATGCAAGTAATAGTTTTTTCATTTTATTCTTTTATTGATGATGAAGTATATAATTTAATAAATAAAGGTAAAAATCTATTTATAATTATTGAAAATAAACTTTTACGGTTTGATAAAATATATGATTGTTGCTAAACTGCACTTGTAATACCTGTTGTTGCCTTTCAGAAAAACCCTGCAACCCAAACAGTCCGGCAGCATTGCCTTTGTTAATAGCTATTTCTAAATAACCTGCCGCATTAAAGAGTGCTACTTTTTCCCCTTCGGGCACATCTGCATATGTTTCACTTATTTTTTCTATGCTTTCATCCCTCTTAAATACAATAGAGAATCTTCTGCCTTTGCGTTGTTCTTCAAATTCTTCTTTGCTAATATTAACTATTACATTTTCAAAATTATCAATAAAAATAATTTGTCCCTCAATCCAATTATTGCCCAACATTGGGCGTAATGGGTTTTTTACTTTTATAGAAATATCATGGTAGCCAATTTCAGAAAATGGAATTCCTTCTGCAAGTTTGCTAAATGCTTTTGCAAATATTCCTGTACAATATAAAACGTTACGAGGTTGGTTTTTTTCTAAAGTGAGTGCAGTTATTTTTTGTGGAATTTCTTCCAGTATCATTGTAATAAGTCCGTTATCTGCACAGCCAATATAATGACCGTTGTGTTCAATTAAGAGAAGATGGTCGCATTTTTCATCAAATAAATTAATCAGTATTAAATGAAAAGTACCTACAGGAAAATTTTTTATAGCATTTCTACAAACATAAGCTGCCTGCGGATAATTAAATGGAGATAATAAATGTGTTACATCTATAATATTGAAACTCGGATCAGCCTGCATTATCTGTCCCTTTATTGCGGCAGGCATAAAATCCTGTACACCTATATCGCTTGTGAGGGTTAACAACGGCATCTTTTAAAAAAAATATTTAGGCTGCAAGATAATATACCCACAGTTATGAAGCTACTTTATAAGCTTACCATTTTTATAAAAAAAGTTTCGGGTAAGCCTGTCTGTCCAAGCTGCAAAAAATTTATTCATAAAAACTGTACGCTTACCTGTAAAAGTAAGCACCAACGATCGTTTTCTTTTTTCAATAGCATTTAATATATGTTGAGCACATTCCTCCGCAGTCATAAGCGCTCCTTCATTTAACGGACTCTCGCCTTGTGCTTCTGCATTTTCATTTAATGCGGCATTTCTAATATTGCTTTTTGTAAAGCCAGGGCATACCCACATTACATTTACGCCATCATCTAACAATTCTGTACGCAATGCTTCCAGCCAACCATTTACTGCAAACTTACTTGCACTGTAACCACTTCTACCTGGTAAACCACGGTAACCGGCAATAGAGGATATACCAACTACACTGCCCTTATTTTTTATAATACTTTCCAGTGCTAATTTTGTACAATAAACGGTGCCGAGATAATTAATATCCATCACTTTTTTAAACACATCTACATCAGCATCTTTCAACTCTGCTCTCATGGAAATACCAGCGTTGTTTATTAAAACATCTATTCCGCCAAATTGTAAAATTGTTTTGTTGATAAAATTTTTACAATCATCATACACACTCACATCTGCAGCTATGCATAAAAGGTTTTTACCTGTATTGTCATTTTGTAAATCTTGAAGTTTTTGTTCACTCCTTGCACAAGTACTTACATTGGCACCTGTAGCCAGAAATAATTCTACCATTGCTTTGCCTATGCCATCGCTGCCACCCGTGATAGCTATAGTTTTGCCTTTAAAAAAATTATTCATGGAGGCAAATTTAGGCATAAAAAAAGGAGTTAGATTGCTGAATCCTCTAGGGTACTTGCTGAGACTCAAACCTAGTACACTCTCTATTTAAATTGGGATGCTTAACAATCAGGGTTACTAATTAATTATTCTCACCAGTATATTGTAAAAAAAAAATCCTCAACATTATGTTGAGGATTTCTGTGAACTGGCTGGGACTCGAACCCAGGGCCCATACATTAAAAGTGTATTGCTCTACCAACTGAGCTACCAATTCTTCCATTCCCTTCTTTCGTTGGGAGTGCAAAAATAGGGCAAAAATTATTTTTGCCAAACTTATTTTTAAAAGTTTTTTAAATAAAATGTTCGATATGCCTGTAACGTAGTGTCAGCAAACGTTTCAGAAAAAATATTTTTTATATAAAAAACAAAAATAGGCAACTGGGGCTGTGTACTATTACCAATATCAGGGATTATTTCGGGCTGTTTGTAGTAGTGCTGCCACAAAGCTAATAATAGATGGAGGTTTATTTTTGCAGCAGCTACTACTGTCCATCCCGCAGCCCTTCCACTTTTGTTGTTTCATCAACAATATGCAATGCGTTTTTTAAAAATTTGAACAGCTTTTATTTCCACATATTCCAAAGTGCAAAAAATTATCTACTTATTGATCAAAGAATAAATAACACTGTCTATAAACTTTCCCTCAAAAAATTCATTCTCCCTTAAATGTGCTTCTTTCACAAAACCATTTTTTTCTAATACTCTTGCTGAGGCGGTATTTTCAGGATCAATAATCCCTTCCAAAGAATGCATTTTCATTTCATTAAAACCATAATCTATTATAAGTTTTATAGCCTCTGCCGCAATTCCTCTTCCATTATATTGGGGCAAAATCATATATCCAATTTCAGACCTGTAATGCTCCCATTTAATTCTGTAATGACCAATGTAGCCGATTAATGTAGGATTGTCTTTTAGAGTGATTGCCCAGTTCATTCCCTCATTCTCTTCTATTTTTTGCTGAATCATATTTATATGCACCATTGCATCTTCCACCGTAATACATAATGGGCGTGGAATATATTTCATTACTTCTTTGTTGCTTCTTAGTTCAAATATTTCATTTACATCATCTGCATTAATTTGCCTCAGCAATAATCTATCAGACTCCAAATTTTTGAAAGGCAAAAAGGAGAAATTACTCATTGATTAAATATTTATTTAAAAAATAAATTTAATATTTTATTATCTACACAGTTTTTTGGGTGTGCTTTTCGTTTGTAGAAATATTGCCTTTACTCCATTCTATTTTCTTTACCAAATGATGCTGTCTTACTTTGCAATCGTCTTTTATACATATTGCGCAACTAAAGGTCATACACGCATCGGAGTGAACAAAAATTTCTAAGGAGTCACCATATTTTTTTCTGAGCAGCCCCGTAAGTTCATCTATTTCATGGTGAGCTTCGTATACATTAAAATACCATGGGACTGTAAGATGTGCATCTAAATGTAGGAGAGCACCGTATTTAATAATACGAAGGTTGTGCATATCCACCCAGTTTTTACTCCTTTTTTCATTGAGGGTTTCAATCATTTCTTTCAACAAATTTTCATCAGCTTCATCCATAATTCCTGCTATGGAACTTCTGATGATTTTATAACCTGTATAAGAAATTATTAATGCAAACAAAATTGCTACAGCACTATCTATCCAATAAACTTTTGTAAAATATAGCAATATTAACCCACCAATTATACCGGCGGTTGTATAAGTATCACTCTTTAAATGTTTACCACTTGCAACTAATGGTAGGGAGTTATTTTTACGACCCGTACGCTCACATACTACACCCGCAAAATAATTTACTAAGGCGGTAACAACGATCAACGAAATACCCCAATCCAATTTTTGTACTGGTTGGGGGAACCGTAAGTTTTTGGCAGCACCGTAAATGATAAGAATACCTGCTACAAATATTAATGTACCTTCTACTGCGGATGAAATAAATTCTACTTTTCCATGCCCGTAAGGATGATCATTGTCTTTTGGCCTTGCAGATACAATAAGGCTATAAATTCCGAGTAATCCTGCTACTATGTTTACAATACTTTCCAAAGCATCTGTAAGTATAGCTACAGAATGGGTTAGCAGGTATGCAATTATTTTTATAATAAATAAAACTACAGAAAGAGCAGCAATTCTTTTTTGGATGCGTAAATTTTGAGTTGTTGCAATCATTTCAGCAAATATTATGAACTGTTTAACCTATCTGCCGAACAGATAAAAGTGAGAATTATTTTGGCTAAGGAATTTAAAGTCGAAAAACTATTTTTATTATTTACTACAACCTTAAAAGAATTAATAAATGTTTTGTTATTTAGGAAACTCTTTTTATCCTTTGCTCCATCAATAACATATCTATAATTACCATTGCGGTTACAGCTTCAAGCACAACCGGCACTCTAAGTGCAATACATAAATCATGACGACCTTTTACAGAAAATGCCTCAATTTCTTCGGTTACTTTATTAAAAGTTTGTTGTGGTTTTGGGGTAGAGGAAGTTGGTTTTATAGCAATACGAAAAACCAGATCGTTTCCATTACTAATACCGCCTACTACTCCACCAGCATTATTGGTAAGTGTACTGCCTTCTTTATTTTGAATGGCATCATTATGTTGTGAGCCGAACATTTTTGCGGCAGCAAACCCAGACCCAAATTCTATTCCTTTTACGGCAGGTATAGCAAACACTGCATGGCTCAATAATGATTCTGCAGAATCGAAAAACGGTTCTCCTAATCCTACCGGTAAATTTTTTACCACACATTCTACAATTCCACCTACACTATCTCCCGCTTTCATGGCTAAGTCTATTCCTTTTTCAATATTAGCTTCCCCTCCTACTTCTTTTAATGTAGCTATGCAGGTTATGTGTTTAAAAGTGTTTGCTATTATTTTTTTTGCTACCACACCTGCTGCAACTAAACAAACCGTTAACCTCCCACTAAAATGCCCGCCACCTCTAAAATCTTCAAAGCCACCAAATTTTTGGGAAGCAGTTAAATCTGCATGCCCGGGTCTTGGCACATCCCGTTGATTTTCATAATCACCACTGCGGGTGTTATTGTTTTGAAATGTAATAGTAAGTGGTGCACCGGTAGTTTTATTATTAAACATACCCGACAAAAAAATGGGTATATCATCTTCCTTTCTTGGTGTAGTACCGGGTTGAGTTCCACCTTTTCTTCTTTCTATATCAATTAAAAAATCATCTGCGTTTAATTCAATTCCTGCCGGGCAGCCATCGATAGTAATGCCAACTGATGGTCCATGTGATTCACCAAAAATGCTTACTCTGTAAAGTGTTCCAAAATTGTTCATACTGTAAAGTTACGGTTGTATCAAATCTACTGTTGCGCCAAGCTTTTGTAAGTCTTGGTAAAATTGTGGGTAAGATTTATTTATGGCATCTGCATTAGATATTTCTATAGTACCCTCTGCACCAAGTGCCGCAATTGCTGCAGCCATGGCTATCCTATGATCGTGGTGAGAAGAAACTTCTGCAGTATTTACAGTTCCCCCTGTAATATGCATCTCATCATTTTCTAAAACTATTTTAATACCCATTTTTCCAAAAATCTCCTGTAAACTTTTAGCTCTATCGCTTTCTTTGGCTGCAAGCCTATGTGTTCCTTTAATAATAGACGTCCCTTTGCAATAGGCAGCCAATGAAGCTAAAGGGGGAAACAAATCCGGACAATCAGTTGCATCAAAATTGAAAGCATATAAATGAGCTTTCGATATTTCTATACTTTCTTTATCAATCTTAATAGCTGTGCCACAATCATTCAAAGCTTGCATAATTGCCTTATCTGCCTGTGTAGAATTTTCATCGAGGCCGGCAATTTTTATGTTACCTGCAATTGCACCCGCCACCAGTAAAAAAGATGCACTGCTCCAATCTCCTTCTACTGTATATTCTATGGTTGCTTTTGGATTTGGGGTTTTTGGCTGAATTACAAATCGTTCATAATTTTCGTTGACAATGTTGTAACCAAAATTTTTCATTACAGATAAGGTAAGATCTATATATGGCTTGCTTTTTAAATCATTTACAAAAATTGTAGTTGTTTCAGTAACTGCTTCGCCTAATGCAAATAACAAACCCGTTAAAAATTGTGAACTTAAAGATCCATCAATCGTTATGCTGATCGGTTGCAAGGGACCTTTAATGTTTATAGGTAAACGACCCTCATTTGAATCTATCTCAACATGTAGTTTAGGTAGAACCTCGTCAAAAAAACTCATAGGCCTAGTAATTAAACTACCTGTGCCTGTAATAGTTATGCAAGATGATGAAAGTGCTACTATAGGAGTAAACATTCTAATGGAGAGTCCACTTTCACCACAAGAAATTTCATTGTTTACAATTTGAGTTTTGCTATTAAATCCATTTGAATAAACAACAATTTCATTTTCTCTATTTGATATTTTAACTCCAAGCAAACCAATAATATTAAGCGCTGCCTTATCATCGTTACTAATACCGGGGTTATAAATATGTGTTGTGCCTACATGTAATAAAGCTGCAGCACAAGCTCTTTGCATACTACTTTTAGATGATGGGGCTGATAAAATTCCATTTATCGTAGAAGGGGAAACAATGGTTGTCATAATAAAGTTTGGTCTAGTAATGATTGAAGGGTATGAAAAGTGAGTTGTTTAACGGAGGCATTACCTATAGTATTAAGTAAAACAAAATTAATTGCATCTCCATCACGCTTTTTATCTTTAGTAAGCAGTGCCAACACTTCTTCTTTATTTATCTGTTTCGAAACTGTAAGCTTATATTGTTGTAATAGTTTTTTTAATCTTTCAACAGAAACACTGTCAAAATTATTTATTTCTTCCGATACCTTAGCTGCCATTATCATCCCAATACTTATAGCATGACCGTGAGGTATATTATATAAATTTTCAATAGCATGGCCAAACGTATGTCCAAAATTCAATTGAAAACGGTCTGCCTTTTCAAATTCATCCGCTATAACAACTGCCGTTTTAAGCGCTACATTTTTTTCAATCAGTTCTGTAGCTTCCATCCGATTATTAATATAAAAGTCAATGTTTCTCTTTTCGAGTTCGGCAAACATTGCTTCATCTTTTATACAGGCGTGTTTTATTATCTCGGCAAAGCCGTTTATCCACTCCGATGTGGGCAAGGTATCTAAAAATGAAAAATCATACAATATGAATAGTGGACGATAAGTAGTGCCAACCATATTTTTGTACATCCCGACATTTACACCATTTTTCCCTCCTATGGCAGCATCGGTCATTCCAAGAATACTCGTGGGTGAAAGCCCCAATTTAATTCCACGCTTGAAAATACTTGCAACATAACCGGCCATATCAGTTATTACACCACCACCAACGCCCACCAATAGCCAGGTTTTATCAATATTTAGTTCAAGCATTTGAACAATAATATTATCTACGGTTGATTGAGTTTTATTTTTTTCTGTTCCATCAACAACAATTACAGCATACGCTTTAAATTTATGGGAGTGCAGTCTAAAAATATTTTCATCTGTTAAAACCAATATTTTATCAGCCGCATGATAATCATCAATATTCTTAAAGGATGCATCATACCCAATAAAGACACTTTCACCTGAAAAAAGAGTTTCCACTACTTTCATAAACAACTAATTCATAAGTACATAAAAAATTTACTTAAAGTAGAATTGTAATAGTTATCAATTAAGTACTTGTAAGTAATTGTGCCAAAGTTAATAACCGATATTGATTATTCTACTTTTAAAATTTAATAAGCAAATAGGTCTTAAAAAAGAAAGCCACTCCGGAAACCCGGAATGGCCATGATTGCTTTGTCAAAAGAATCGTAAAAACTTATAAGAAAATTATTTCTTTTCTACTGTAGTAGTATCAGTTTCAACTGTAGTTGTAGTAACAACTTTTGCAGTATCAGGAGCTACAACAGTTGTTGTATCTGGAGTTACGATAGTAGTTGTATCTTTAGTTACAACTGTTTCTCCTTCTTTTTTCTCGTCGTTACAAGCTGTAAATGTTGCTGCGATAACTGCGATTGCTAGGAATTTTTTCATTTTGTTTTTTTTGTTAAGTTTAAAATTATAATTTGATTATTAATACCCATAGTTAAAAAAGGTAACCCACTTTTTTAAAATATTTTTTTTTAGATTATTTTGGGTTACTAATTCATTTAATTTGTATTAATAAACAAGAAGATCAGGTGAGTACATTAGAACAAGATTTACTTTTAATAGAAGGCATAGCTGCTGAAGATAAAGGTTCGATAGAGCAATTATACAGGCAACATTACAATATGGTTCAAACCATGGTAATAGCAAATGCGGGTAGTAAAGATGATGCTGCCGATCTTTTTCAGGAAACAGTTATTGTTTTGTATGAAAAAGTGAAAACAGGAAATTTTGAACTACAATGTCTATTAAAAACGTTTTTATATTCTGTAGCAAGAAGATTGTGGCTAAAAAAACTTCAACAACAACAAAAATTTAATTCCCAGCCTGAGGGTTTGGAAGATGTGGTACCCGTTGAAGATGAAATTGAACAACATTTAAAGCTACAAAATGATTTTACTATCATGGAAATGGCCATGAGTAAAATTGGTGAGCCGTGCAAAAGTCTTTTACAGGCGTATTACCTGCAAAAGAAACATATGAACACTATAGCTACCGAATTTGGTTATACAAATGCAGATAACGCAAAAACTCAAAAATATAAATGCCTTGTGCGTTTAAAAAAATTGTTTTTTGCACAATATAAAAATACAGACTAATGGAAGATACTTTACTTATAGACGCAGCAGAAAGATTTGTAAGAGGCGAAATGTCTGCTGAAGAAAAAATTTATTTTGAGGATCTCAGAAAAAACAATCCGGAATTGGATCAAGCGGTTGTGGAACAGATTTTCTTTTTAAATCAACTGGATACTTACAGCGCCTCCAAAAATTTTAAAGGTTTGTTGGCTGAAGTAGAAAATAAATTAACGGAAGATAATTTTTTAAGCCGCAGTTCTTTTACAACCCCTAAAGGTAAATTAATACAAATTTGGCAGCGCTACAAAAAAGATATCGCAGTGGCTGCTTCTATTGCAGGGTTGGTTTCTGTATTGATTGCTACCGCAGTTTCTACAGCTACTACAACTAATGAAGCAGATATTAAACCTTTGGTCAAAGAATTAAATAATCAAAAAGATAAACAACGTAAGCTTGAAACTAAAATAAACAGGCTTGAGGCAGAAGGATTAGCAACAGAAAAACCCGCATTTGATTCAAGATTTAGAGCTACGGGCTTTATGATTGATCCTAATAACAATTATCTTGTTACCAACGCACATGTTATAAAAGAAGCTGCACATAGATTAATAGTAGAAAATACAAAAGGCGAACAATTTGATGCAACTGCGGTATATGTAAACCTTGAGAATGATTTGGCTATTCTAAAGATTACTGATCCTTCTTTTAAAAATTTACCACCTCTTCCATATAACATACGAAAATCTGGTGCAAAATTAGGAGAACCTATTTTTATGCTTGGTTATCCTAAACAGGAAATTGTATATGGTGAAGGATATGTAAGTGCAAAAAATGGTTACCAAATGGATACTGTAAACTGCCAGATAAGTACGGCTGCAAATGAAGGTAATAGTGGTTCTCCGGTAATTACAAAGAGCGGTGACTTGGTAGGAATAGTAACCAGTACAGAAACTAAAGCAACAGGAGTTGTTTTTGCAATTAAATCTGCCAATATTTACCGTGCTATTGAAGTTGTAAAAAAGATGAAGGATAATGAAAAAATAAAAATAAATTCAACACCTTCATTAAAAGGATTAGATAGAACTACTCAAGTAGAAAAAATGCAGGATTACGTATTTATGATAAAAGGAAATTAAGATAAAAACAAACAATCAACAAAAAAACGCCTTCAGCAATGGAGGCGTTTTTGTTTGTAACTTTTATTTGCATCAATGCAATGGCGCATCTACGAGTTTCAAAGCAATTTTTAGCTGCTGCTCCATATCTAAATTAGTATTATCGAGTACAACAGCATCTTCGGCTTTTTTTAGTGGACTTACTTCTCTGTGAGAATCAATATAGTCCCTCATTTCTAAATTGTGTTTTACATCTTCTAACACTACATTTGGGTTTTTTTCATACATTTCTTTAAACCTACGTTCAACCCTTGTAGCAATATCGGCAGTCATAAAAATTTTTAATTCTGCTTTAGGGAAAACTGTTGTACCAATATCCCTACCATCCATAACAATTGCTTTATTTACACCCATTAATTGCTGTTGTGCTACAGCATAGTTACGAACAGTTCCTATTGCGGCTATATCGCTTACCTTATCTGCAATAATAAGATCTCTAATTAAGTACTCTACATTTTCATCGTTTAAAAATATTTCTGATTCGCCAGACTTTTCATTCTTTTCAAAATGTAATTGAATTTCGTTGAGGGCATTTTTTACTTCCATATCATCTGTCCAGTCGATATGGTTTCTTAAAAAGTATAGTGTAATGGCCCTATACATTGCTCCACTATCAATATAGGTGTAACCAAGTTTTTTGGCTAGTTGTTTTGCTAACGTACTTTTGCCACAACTTGACCAACCATCAATAGTAATAATAATTTTTTGCGCCATGATGCTGCAAAAGTGATGGAAATTTTGGGGTTAGCAAAAAGAATGTTTTATAAAAAGTGATTTGTAAACAATGATCACTTAAAAAAGCAGCAAAACTGAAATATAATTACCTATCCAATATTTACATAATTATTTTTAATTGCATAAACCGCCAACCCTACACGGGTTTTAATATTTAACTTATCATATACTGCATCTCGATAGCCATCTATGGTGCGCACACCAACAAACATTTTTTCAGCAATCTCTTTATAGGTGAGTTCTGTACAAGCGTACTTTAAAAATTCAATCTCTTTATCGGTTAAGGTATTAATTACAACAGCATCATTTACCACATCATCAATGTTATTAATGGCTTTTACCAATTTACCACTTACTAAATCGGTGTAATAATATCCTTTAACATTAACTGCATGAATTGCAGCTTTTAATTCAGACGGTTCGCTATCTTTTAAAATATACCCTCTTACACCGTGTCTCAACATACGGATAATAGCGTTCTCATTATCATACATACTTAATGCCAATACTTTTACTGTAGGATGATTCTTTTTTAACCATTGTGCAGTTTCATACCCATCCATCTCAGGCATATTAATATCAAGCAAAACAATATCAGGTAAATTATTCACATCAATATGCGCAATAAATTCCTTTCCATTATTTGCTTCAAATAATACATGATGACCAATTTTTTTTACAAGTGCTGCAAGTCCATTGCGTAGTAAAATATGGTCGTCTACTAAAACAATTTTCGCCATAAAAACTTTTTAAACAGTTTTATTATACAATTCAATTATTACGGTTGTGCCCTCCCATGGTTTAGAGTTGATACTAAACTTAGCTCCTACTAATAAAGCTCTGCTTTTCATATTATTCAATCCTATTCCTGTCTTTTTTACTTCTAACAAATCAGGTTCAAAACCGGCTCCATCGTCAGATATAGAAAGTTTCAAGTAATCTTGTTCATAATGGAGATTTATTCTGATATTATCTGCTTTACTATGCTTTATTGCATTGTTAAGCGCCTCTTGTACAATTCTAAAAATAACCATTTCATTTTGAGATGATAACTTAAATGGCTCCCCCTGAATACTTAAAAAAGTTTCAAACTGACCTGTATTTGAAATAATTTTCAATTCATTTTCCACTGCATCTCTTAACCCAAGATCTGCCATTTTATCACCACTTAAACTTCTGCTTAATTCTCTCAAATCATTAATAGCCTTACTTACCAGCAATTTGGTATCATCAATTTTTGTTTGATTATACTCACTTTCCATTTCATCGAATGTACCTAAGTTTAATTTTGCCAGACTTAGTATTTGCCCCACATTATCATGAATTTCCTGACTAATAGTTTTAAGCGTTTGTTCCTGAATTTCTATCTGGGTTTGTAAAAGTGCTTTGTCAAATTCAATTTTAAGTAGCTGCTTCTCTTGAAAATATTTTTTATAATTTTTTAAATGGGTATTTAAAAAAAGTAAGAAAAAAAATATGATGACCAGAAAAAAACTGGAAATACCTATGATAATGAATATAACCTCAATTCTTTCTTTTTGCATATAAGTGCTTTTACTAGATAGATACATAAAATGGCAAGCAACACATTCTGGAATAGCCATAAATTTCCAGTTTTAGGTGTGCTTTTGGCTAGATAACTAAAAGTCATAAAAATGATAAAATTGCATACATTATAAGTAAGTAGTCCTGTAATAACCCAGAAGTTATGAGTGTAAAAAAAATTATCTAACTGGGGGTTTTTTAAGAGTTGATAATAGTAATTAAAACATAAAATTATAATTACAAGGCTTGCTAAAGAAAAGCCCATACTGTTGAAGCGAAAAAAACCATCGCCAACAATTATGAAAACTACATAGGTCATTACAAATAACACAAAGATTAGTAAGCGTTTGTTAAATATTCCTATTTCTTTAAAATAACTCAGAAGCACATAAAATGATAAGATACAGTTAAGGTGAAAAAAAATAATATTATTACCGTCTTTATGAAAGTAATATTTCATCGTAACTATTATACAAAGGGCGATAGTATTCAATACAAATTGAACAACTAAAAATAAAAAAATATATCTAAATTCTTTCCCCTTTACTACTTCCTTATTTTTTAAAAAGAAAATGATAGTTAACAGAGGAGCAATAGCATCAAGATAAATTAAAATATTTTTCACAAATTTTTGATAAGATAATTATACGTAAGTTTTAATTCAAAAAAAATATTAGTGGATATCTTCACATCCTGGAGGCATTGGACAACCTTTTATCCTAAAGTCCCTTCCTAGTTCAACAATTTCTTCCATGTTATTATCAACAGGGTATGCTAGGATAGCTGTTATTGTTCCATCATCTTCCATGGTTACCTCCGCTTGCATTCTAAAAATAGGGGTTATCACACTTGCTGTTAATAAACGAGTAAGGTCGGCTGGGCCGAAAACAATGTTTTCAACTTTCATGTTAGTTTGGTTTATTGTTAGTTAGATAAATAAAGATCGTAAAATATTTTTATAAGTTAAAATATTTACACCCTGAAAAAAAGGGTTATTTAACGGTTGAAAATTTAAAATGATATTAGTAGGAAGTGCTTTTTAATATTATGAATTATTTCCATAGTGTCACATATTTACAGGAGACAATAATATTATAAAATGAAAAACCCGTTCTTTTAAAATGAACGGGTTTTATTTTATGTTTCCTTGTATTAATTAAATTAATTAAGCTTCACTTTTCTTCTCTTTTTTCTTGGGTTCATCTTTATCTTTTTGTTTAAATACTACCTTTTGGTTTTCTACATCAAGTTCAGCCACCAATACGTCTCCACTTTTAATATTCATATTTAATATCTCTTCTGCTAAAGGGTCTTCTAAATATTTTTGAATAGCTCTATGTAACGGTCTTGCACCAAACTGGCTGTCATAACCCTTATCAGCAACAAATGCTTTTGCC
>JANPIF010000406.1:0-11200 GCA_031424845.1 Ferruginibacter sp. | reverse complement strand
AAAAAAGCGGGAATAGAACCTTGGAAAGCCCTGATACCTTTTTACAATACCTGGTGCATGGTAGAAAAAATGGAACTAAAAAGGTGGTGGTTCTTTCTTCAATTTATTCCTGTAGCCGGAGCATTTATTACGATTTGGATTACCATAAAATTTACTGAACATTTCGGAAGATTCAGCCTCGGTCATCATGCTGCGGCAGTGTTTTTACCTTTTATATATTTCCCTTATTTGGGCTTTAGTAAAAATGAAAGATATGCCGGTAAAAAGGTGGTAGATAATTACAAAAAATCCGGCGCAAGAGAATGGATAGATGCTGCGGCATTTGCTGTTGTAGCTGCTACTATCATACGCACTTTTGTTTTTGAAGCATACACCATTCCTACACCATCAATGGAAAAAACATTGTTGGTGAATGACTTTTTATTTGTAAGCAAATTTGCATACGGTCCACGTATTCCCAACACTCCTATTGCTATGCCTTTTGTGCACCATACCATGCCTTTTGTACCCACAAAATCGTATACAGAAGCAGTGTATATCCCTTACACAAGATGGTTTGCAAGTCCTGTAAAGAGAGATGATGTGGTTGTTTTTAATTTTCCGGTAAATGATACATTGATTAATGATAAGGAACAACAATTTGGAAGCCAAACAACTTATTACGAAGTTGTAAGGCAAACGGGAAGAGATCAAACCTGGGCTGATCATGAAGGTGATATTATTACAAGACCTGTAGATAAAAGAGAAAACTTTATAAAAAGATGTGTAGCTATAGGTGGTGATGTATTGCAGGTTGTAAATGGAAAGGTGTTGGTGAATGGCCAACCACAGCCTGCCTTTCCACAATCTGAAAGGTATTCTATCATGACAGTGCCGCCTAATAATTATGTAGACAAGGAAAGCCTTGCTTCAATGGGAATTAATGCAAGAATAGACCAAAACGACCTAAGGCAAATAGACCAAACAAAATGGTTGGTAAATATTGCCAATGAAGAAAAAGCTTCTTTAAAATTGCCTGCCGGTTATAGTATTACAGATTATATAATGTCGCCGGATAGACAATTGTTTCCTTATTATGATACTAGCAGCCATTGGTCGGCAGATAATTATGGGCCTTTAACTATTCCTAAAAAAGGCGCAAGTATAGCTCTAAATGCAGATAATTTAATTCGTTACCAGCGTTGTATAGAAGTCTATGAAGGCAACAAGTTTGAAAATAGAAACGGTCAATATTTTATTAATGGAACCGCTGCCACTTCTTATACTTTTAAAATGAATTATTTTTTTATGATGGGAGATAATAGACACAATTCATTGGACAGTCGTTATTGGGGTTTTGTACCGGAAGACCATGTGGTTGGTAAGGCTTCACTAATTTGGTTTAGTTGGGAAAATGGACCTAGATGGAAAAGAATTTTTAACAGCATAAAATAATTTATAATAAAAATTACATAACTTTATTTTAATAACATTTCCTCTCAGCCAAAAGCAGAGAGGATTTTTTATCTCAAATACTTTTTTAATAAATGAATCTTGCTGTGAAATTGTAATCATTTTAACGGCAACTATTTTTCAGTAATTAATAACGCATGAAGCAGGAACACAGTTTTGGATTTGAAATGTATGATGATATTAGTGAGCTAAACAAAGAAGATGCAGCCTTGTTAGAAGAAGCACGAAAAACCACACAAAAAGCGTATGCTCCATACAGTAATTTTTTTGTAGGAGCAACAGCTATTTGTAATAACGGCGAAAAAGTATATGGTACCAATCAGGAAAATGCATCTTACCCAGTAGGTATATGTGCAGAGAGAGTATTGCTGGCATCTGCAAGCATGTTACAAACTGATATTCCTATAAAAACAATTGCAATTAGTTATAATAATTTATCTCGAAATGGTGGCAGCGACAGGCCAATTTCCCCTTGCGGAATGTGCAGACAAAGTCTTGCAGAATATGAAGAAAGAACAGGACAACCTATACGCCTTATTTTATCCGGTATGGAAGGGAAAGTAATGATCATAACAAGTGCATCACAATTACTCCCTTTTTCTTTTGGTAGTGAGAGCATGAAATAAAATTGCGAGCAATTTTAGGACAGAAAAATAATCCCTTAAATCTTCATGTAAATCTTGTATTTCCCTCTCCTTGGGAGAACTTGTCCCGTTGGCGGGAGGGGTTGGGAAGAGGCTGCTTTACTTACTCCGTAACCTCTACCATGTATTGTAAAATATCTTTCCCATCTGCTACAATTCTTAAAGGAAAAGTATCTTCCTTTTTAAACTGGTAAGAAAAAGTTATTGCACTACCTGTATTTTCAAAATTCATTGCTTCTGGTTTTGGCTGTTTTTTTTCATCGCCCATAATCAACGAAATATTTTTCACTTCCATATTTCCACTTACAGGTATCGTAAAAATTACCGGCTTTTTTAAAGTAGCTTTTATTTGTCCGGTAATGGGAGTAGGCTTACCCATACCCAATGCAAATGCAGTGTTGGAAATTACAGGCAAAGCATAATAATCTTTCACGCTTTTTACACCGCCACCCAATTGCCATGCACTGTTGTCAGGAAAATAAGTAAGGTTGAAAAGTTTACGGTCAGCAAAAAAATATTCGCCTGTAAATTGTTTGGTGAAAGTTGTAAGTTTTTTATCGAGATAACCGCTTGCTCTTGCAGCATCAATGTAGTACCATGTTTCAGGACTTTGACCAAGCTGCACTACATTCCATGAGTAATTTTTTTCATCTGCCGTTTCATTAATCTCACTGGCGTAATTTTTTACATATCCATCTACACTTAAGCAACGGATATTTACATCGCTACACATTTCCTGTACCAATAATGAAAACCCAAGTGGCGTAGCTTTTCTTAAAGCAATTACTTTCTCCGGTAAAATATTCTTATCATCATTCTGTTTTGTTCCTTTCGGGTCTATTTGAATATTGTTTGCAATCCAGTAAAATATAGCCCGGGCTTTTTGCTCATTGTCAGCAAATTTTTCGGTAATGGTATCAGCAATTACAGCTACATTAAAATTATTTAGTGGTCCTATTTTTTCAACAGCCTCATCAACAGCTTTGTATTTATTTTGGGCAAATAAGGTGGCATTTATAAATAAAATTGTCAGCAGGAATAATATTTTCTTCATGCTATAAAATTAAGGATGGTTTAGTTAAAGATATTAGAAAGTGTTTGGTTTGATACTTATACAATCATTTACACCTAACTAAATTTATCAAATTTATTGCACTAGCTACAAAATTTCAATATTGGTGGAATCTAAAATGCTTAAAAATCTAGATCATTTTTTGTAGAGGCAAATGCAACGTTTGTAATAATTTTTTTAAATAAACATTTATAATATGTGAGTAACTTAATATCAATTTTTCTTTGAATAGTAATAAAAAAAATATAATTTCAACGTCGGAATTGTAAAAATATTGTTAAGAAGTTATCCCAAAACTAACTACCCTCTACTGTAGCTTTATCAATCCCCCAACAAAACAAATCATTTTAAAAACAAATTATGAAGAAGATTTACTGGTTATTTTTTTCTGTTTTAATGTTAGTCTTTGCCACCGCAAATGCTCAGTTTGCAGTAACTACAAATAGTGGTTCCGGGCTTGCAGCTACTTACCCAAGTTTGGCTGCCGCTGTTACAGCTCTTAATGGAGCTACTATTACAAGTCCTGTTATAATTACTTGCGCTGCAGGTACTGAAACAAATCCTGCAGGTGGTTACTCTATTACAGCCACTGGTACAGCTACAAATACCATTATTATAGAAGGTAATGGTGCAGCTAACAGTATTATTACCGCTCCATCTCCTGCTGGTACAGCAGGTAATTTAAACGATGCTATCTTTAAAATTATCGGAGGTGATTATATTACCATTCAAGGTTTTAGTATGCTTGAAAATGGGGCTAACACCAATACCACAGCTGGTACAAATACAATGGTAGAGTGGGGTGTAGCCTTACTTTATGCAACTACTACAAACGGTGCACAAAATAATACCATACAGAATAATACTATTACGCTAAATAAAATCTATCAAAATACTTTTGGCATTTATAGCAATTCTGCTCACTCGGCTACAACAGTTACTACTGCCGCCTCAGCTACTACAACAGCAGGGGGAAATAGTGGATTAAAAATTTATAGTAACAACATTAGTAATGTAAATAATGGCATTGCTGTGGTAGGTCCCACTGCAGCAGCAGATTTTAATAATGGAATTGATATAGGGGGCACTTCAAGCGCTACCGCAAACACTATCAGCAATTATGGAACTACAGGTACGTTTTCCGGTTACATTGCTGTATCAGGAACTATTTTTGGAGTGCTAATTAGAAACTCTACAACAGTAAATGTTTCTTATAATAATATTACAAGTCCTGGAACCAATACCGCCGGCACTATGAGAGGTATCTATGTTCCGGCTTTTAGCATAGCTCCAACAGGAACATTTACAAATACTTTTAATAACAATACAATTTCAGTTGCTACAGGAGTACTTGCGGGAGCCCTTCAGGGAATTACTACGGAAACTACTACAGGAACTGCCACGAGCTCTACAAGCATTAGCAACAACAACTTTACAAATGCATCTTACACTGTAGGATCTGCAAGTGGAATAGTTAATATGATTTTGGATGCGATGGCTCACTTAAATACTACCATTACAGGAAATACTTTCACAAACTTAACGGTAAACAGTACTGGAAATGTAATCTTTATTTCTAACAGCATCACTTTTCCTGCTGGTGGTTCACAAACCATTAGCAATAATAGCATTGTAACTGCATTTAATAAAACTGGTGCAGGAGGTACGGTTACAGGTATAACATCTGCAGGTAGTTCAACAACAGGTACATCTACATGGGCAAATAATAATTTTTCCAATATTACACTTACAGGTGCCACCGCACTTACATTCATTACGAGTACAGATGGTGGCACAATAAACCATAACATTACAGGCAACACATTAAATAATGTAATGGGAGGCACTAGTGCAATTATTGGAATTAATTCATCTTTTGGTGGAGGTAACGGTGGTGCAGGTAATCTTGTAGCTAACAATACTTTAACTAATATTACAAGTGCAGGCGCAATTACAGGTATTTCAATTGGGTCATCAGGTACAATCAGTACGGTAAATAATAATACTATCGGCAACTTCACATCTTCGGGTGCATCTTTAGTCGTAGGTATAACTTCCGCAGCTCCTACCAGTAACAACATATTTAAAAATAAAATTTATAGCCTTTCAGGTTCTAATGCCTCAAGTACAGTAAGTGGTATTGCTGTAACTGCGGGTACCTTACATACCGTTTATAATAACCTCATCGGTGCATTAACTACACCTGCTGCAAATGCTGCAAATCCTTTAAATGGTTTAAACATTACCGGTGGCACAACTGTTAATGCTTATTTTAATACGATCAATTTGGCTGGATCTTCTTCAGGCGCTTTGTTTGGTTCAAGTGCAATATCTGCATCAACTACTCCAACACTTACACTCCGTAATAACATTTTTGTTAACACCTCATCTACTACAGGTACAGGTTTAGCAGTGGCATATAGAAGATCGACTGCTACACTTACAAGTTATGCTGCAGCATCAAACAAAAATTTGTTCTCAGCTAGCACCATTTATACTGATGGAACTACACCGCAACCTACACTTGCGGCGTATCAGGCATTGGTAACACCAAGAGATGCAAACTCTATTTCTGAAACGCCAAATTTCTTAAGTACCAATGGAGCTGACGCAACATTCCTTCACATAAATACCGCCATTGCTACTGCAATAGATGCAGGTGCAGATCCTATAAGTGGGATTACAGATGATTTTGATGGTGAAAATAGGGATGGAACTACACCTGATATGGGTGCAGACGAATTTACTGTTATGGTTGTTTCGTGCACAGGGCAGCCTGCAGCAGGTTCAATAACTCCCGCTTCTGCTTCAAGATGTATTGGACAAACTTATTCAATGTCTGCTACAGGCCTTACAACAGGTACAGGTATATCTTATCAATGGCAGGTGGGTACAGCTCCTGGCGGTCCTTACAGCAATGTAACCGATGGTACTGGTGCTACAACATCATCTTATACAACAGGTCCTTTAGCAACAGGGGTTTATTATTATGTTTTACAAACAAGTTGTTCTACATCTGGACAGACTAATATTACAAACGAAGTGGTAGTTACAGTTAACGCTTTGCCAACTGTAGCAGTAACACCAACAAGTGCGACTATTTGTCAGCCAGGTGCAACTGCTGTAGCACTTACTGCAAGCGGTGCTGTTACATATACCTGGTCACCAACAGCAGGGTTAACACCAAGCACAGGTGCAAATGTTTCAGCTCTTCCAACGGCAACTACTACCTATACAGTAACGGGTACCGATGGTAACGGGTGTATCAATACTGCTACATCTGTAATTACTGTAAATGGAGCACCAATAATAACATCTGTAACTGCTACACCTACCACTGTATGCAGCGGAGGAAGTACACAATTACAAGTAAACGTATCAAACTCTGTTTTAAAAATTACAGAAGTTACATTATTTAGAACAGGTACTGGGCAAACAGTTGCCTATCCTGCTTATATAGCAGGAGCAGATTTGGTAGAACTATCTAATCTTAGTGCAGCATCAGTGGATATTAGCGGATTTACCCTAAGTGACTACGCTACTAATTCTGCAACTATTTCTCATCCATTTACCTTCCCTGCAGGCACTATCATACCTTCAAATGGGGTAGCGGTCGTACATTTAGGCCCAGGTACCGATGATGTTGCTAATCGTTATTATAATGCAGGAGGTGCTAATGATAGTTGGAGTTCAGGCTCTAACGTAGGAATTGTTTTAAAAGCGGGAACTCAAGTGTTAGATGCAGTAGGTCTGAATACCGGGTATGTTTTTAACGCAGGCACAGGAGTTACTTCAGCAGATTGGAGCGGCATAGCTTCGAGTCCAAGTGGCATTGCAGGTACTATACGGACGGCTGCTCTTGATGGAAATACCGGTTCGGATTGGACCGCTTCTTCAGGGGGTACTCCTCAAACTATTGGTACATATAATGGCGGTTATACGCCGGTAAGCAGTTCATTTACTTATAGCTGGACTCCTACAACAGGTTTAAGCGATCCAACTATTGCTAATCCTTTAGCATCGAATATTATAGCAAATACAACATACAATGTGTCTGTAAGTAATGGTTCTTGTACTTCAACAGGTAGTGTTGCAGTTACGCTGGCTACTTACAATACTTCCGTTATCACACAACCAAGTACAGCTGCAGTTACTGCAGGTTCAGTAGACAACCAGGTTATTTTAATGACAATTCCACAGGCTTGTACCGCAGAAACACTAACACAATTTGATTTTACAAATGCCTCTACTGCTGCTTCAGATGTAAGTACAGCCAAGGTTTATTATAACACCACAAACAACTTTGCTACAGCAACTTTATTTGGAACAACAAGTGCTCCTGCAACAACTTTTACGGTAACAGGTTCACAGGCTTTATCAACTACTACAAGTAATTTTTTCTGGCTTGTGTTTGATGTAGCTTGTAATGCGGGAAACACGAATGTGATTGATGGTGGATTAACTTCATTTATTGTTGGAGCAAGTACTTATTCTCCAACACCATCAAATCCTACAGGTACTCGTCCCATTACAGGTTTAGCATCATTGTTTACGACTACACAGCCATCAACAGCTACTGTTACAAATGGTAGTGTAAACCAACAGATTGTTAGAATTTCAGTTCCTGCAACTGGTTGTGGTACTTTAACCAACATCACTTTTAATACAAATGGTTCTACAAACGCAGCGACAGATATTGCAGCTGCAAGGGTTTATTATACAACATCTACGACTTTTAGTACTACTACTCAATTTGGAACGGATGCATTGTTGCCAAACGGATCGTTTGCTATAATAGGTAGCCAGGCTTTAAGTTCTACTTTGACCAACTACTTCTGGTTAGTTTATGATGTGAGCTGTAACGCAACTCCTACTAATCTTTTAGATGCAGAGGTAAACAATGTAATAATTGCAGGCAATGTTTATGCACCTGCTACAGTTAACCCAACAGGCACACGAACAATTACTGCGTTATACGCTCCAACTCGTACAGATGGTAATAGCACAACGGCCGTTCAATTAGGAGCACAAAATGCACAATTCGTTTATGCATTAATTAGTGGTTCTAGTGTTTGTCCGGGCACAGTAACAGATGTGAATTTTACTGTTACAAACCCTAACCCGACAGATGTTGTAAATGCAAAAGCATATTACACCACTACATCAACATTTAGTAATGCAGTACAATTTGGTACATCAATAGCAAATCCTGCATCAGGAGCATTAACGTTCACAGGTTCTCAATTGTTGGCTACTGGAAATAATTATTTCTGGGTAGTGTATGATATTAGTTGCACAGGTACAGTTGCTGCATCTATAAATGCAGATATTAATTCGTTAGTAGTAAGTGGAAATACGATTCCTGTTACAGGTACAGCAACAGCTGCTAATGCTTTAACAGCAATTACTTCCTTTACGACAGTGGCAGATGGAGAGTGGAGCAATACAGCGACTTGGGCTTGCGGAAATGTACCACCAACAAATGCAACTGCTGTAACAATTGCACATAATATAACTGTAAGTAATACAGGAAATATAGGAGGAAGTGTAACAATTAATACCGGAAGATCACTTACTATCAATACTGGTGGCGAATTAACGCTTGGTACAGTAGGAGGTGGTAACAGCGTTTTGACCAACAACGGAACTTTATCAGTATTAGGTGGAACTTTAAACCAAAATGGTAGTGTTTTTATTGTGGCAGGTTCAACCTTTAATCAAAGTGGAGGTGCAATTAATGTGGATGGTAATGCCAATGGAGTTACAGCAAATTCTGTTGCTAGTGGAACAGTATTATTTAGGCAATCAAGTAACCTCGGTTCCGTAACCGGTGGTACAATTACAATAGTTGATCCTCCTGCAACAGGAACTGCCAGGTCTGTTGAATTAAATTTAACAACTGGAGGAAACTACATAGTTTGGGGTACAGGTCATACACTAAATTTAGGAGATGGTGTGAGTACAGATGCATCTGCTGGTACAGTAGGATTCGCTATTGATACTTATGTAGGTTCTGCGAATACCCATTCGCTTGTTGGGAATTTAATAGTTAATGGCGGTGCTGCTGCAAATAGATTTGCATCCGTTACGACAAGTACTGCAAATGGCACTTATGTTAATGGTAACCTCACTATAAATTCTGGTTCTGAATTGAGACAAACAACCACTGGAACAGTCCTATTAGTAAATGGAAACTTTTTGAATAATGGAACATATACAAGTGTAGGTACTTTCACAGTCGGAAATTATGTGAATGGAATCTTGGTGGCATCTATAAATGCTCAAACAATTGGTGGCTCCGGTATTTTTAGAAATCTACTCGCCTCACCAACAGCTGAGCTAACGAATCTTATAGTTAATAATTCAAGTGCAGCCGGTGTAACCATAGCGACACCTTTGCGTATCAGCGGTACACTAACCATGACTGCAGGCCGCATTAATACTGATGCAATAAACCTACTTACTTTAGGTTTTAGTACTACTTCTGTAGGTTCTCTTACATACACAGCAGGTAATATAGTGGGTCCATTTAAACGTTGGATTAGTGCAGCTATTGGCGCACGCCAGTTCCCAATGGGTAATGGCGCTAGCTTAAAAAATGCAAGTATCAATTTTACTGTAGTGCCAACCACAGCTGGTTCACTTACTGCTCGTTGGTCTACAACTGCTCCTGATTTTCCTAATGTAACTCCTTTAATGGAAGGTGCCTTAGTAGTTGATAGGGCTTCGAGCCAAGGTTCTTGGTTCATTGATGCTGCGGATGGTTTAGCAGGTGGTACCTACACTGGTACATTTACAGCTAATGGTTCAACGGATATAGCTGATTATACAAAAACTGTTTTAATTAAGCGTCCTACAACAGGAGGGAACTGGACACTTGATGGAACACATGTTACATCAACAGGTTCAAATACGGCTCCTGTATTAAGCAGAACAGGAATGACAGGCTTCTCTGAATTTGCCATTGGTGGGGAAAATAATGCAGTTCTCCCTGTTACCATCGAATTCTTCCGTGGTAGCAAATTAGCTGCTGCAAATTATCTTGATTGGAAAGTTACTTGCACAAGCCAGCCTTCAGTTCAATTATCATTGGAGCGTAGCGCAGACGGTAGAAACTTCACATCAATTGACGACCAAACAGCTACTGCTGTTCGTTGCTTACAAGGGTTTAATTACACAGATAACAAACCATTGTCTGGTTACAATTACTATCGTTTGAAAACAACATCGCCAGATGGTAAAATTGGTTACAGTACAATAGTTGTATTGCTTAACAAAGAAAAAGGTTTTGAATTGATCAGCCTTGCACCAAACCCGGTAAAAACCACTTCTGTATTATCTCTTACAACTGTTAAAGGTGGTAAGATAGAAATAAGTGTAAGTGATATCACAGGTAAGGTAGTGTCTAAGCAATCTGTTGTTGTAATAGCGGGTAACAATCCTATAACTATGAACTTTGCAAGCCTTGGTGCAGGTACATATGTTATAACTGCTGTAAATGCAGAAGGAGAATTAAAAACAACTCGTTTTGTAAAATTCTAATTTTATAAAAATATAATAACTTAAGACTGCTCCTCAAATTTGGGGAGCAGTTTTTTTATGGAACTATTTCAAAAATATATTTTCATTTCTAATGATGATACACACAAAAAATCTCATCAGCTTTCACCGATGAGATAATAATATATTTAAATAATTAGTTTATGCTACAGCTTCAACAATTTCATCCATGTTAATGGCATTATGGCTTTCATCATAAATGCACTCTCCATTTTTAATGATTAATATTTGTGGAGATTCATGTTCTACACTAAAAGTTTCAGCAATTTTTGCAGAAATATTCCTATGTGCTATCAGATCTAAAAAATTAAAATCGATGTCATCAGGTGCAGTAGATCTTTCTAATCTTCCTTTGGCCATACTGCTTATGGAGCATCTTGTACTGTGTTTAAAAATAACCTGAGGCTTTTCGGAAGAGCGTTTTTTTATAGCATCCAAACCTTCTTCACTAGTAAATTCTTTCCAGTTCATA
>JANPIF010000405.1:0-4599 GCA_031424845.1 Ferruginibacter sp. | reverse complement strand
AATTTTTTATATTTTTTGAAAAAAACGGTGTATTGCAATTGATAAGATCGTTTTTTTTTTGAATTTTATATTCACTAATGTTTTCATTAAAAATATTTATTCTGTCTTTCCATTTAGATAATGCAATATTATCCTTGGCCTGCATGTAGGCGTTTTCATTTATTTCAACCGCATCAATTTGCGCATTTGATTTTTGGGCAAGCATCAAACTTAATAAACCAGTACCACATCCAATATCTAAAATATGACATGCTGATATTTCTTTATTTTCCAATTTATCCGCAACCCATGCACCCAACAAACATGCATCTGTACACACTTTCATGGCAGTTTTGTCCTGATGTATAATAAATTGTTTAAACTGAAAATAAGTATTCAAAAAAGAGGAATTATAATTTTTAAAATCGATGTATAAAATATAGAAGTTTAAAAACCACTACCTGCAGAAGGTACTACATCCATTTCTACAAAATCGTTTTGCAAAAATTTATAGTAACCGGTAATAGCAATCATAGCAGCATTATCTGTACAATATTCAAAAGGGGGAATAAATGTTTGCCAACCCAAAGCATTGCCCATTTCAATTAAAGCATTTCGCAAGCCACTATTTGCACTTACGCCCCCAGCAATACATACTTGCGTAATACCAGTTTGCAATACGGCTTTTTTTAATTTATTCAATAATATACTTACAATTCTTTCTTGTACGGATGCACAAATATTTGCAAGGTTCTCATCTATAAATCTTTTTCTCTCTTCTGCTGTTGCAGTCAGTTCTACTTTATAAACATTACCATTACCTGCATTATTTAAAAAATAGAGTATAGATGTTTTTAAGCCTGAAAAACTAAAATTAAGTCCATCAATTTTAGGCTCAGGAAAATTATATATTGCTTTACCTTCTTTAGCATATTTATCAATCAATGGACCACCGGGGTATGGCAGACCTAATATTTTTGCTGTTTTATCAAACGCTTCTCCGGCAGCATCATCAATAGTTTGGCCAATAACTTTCATGTTGGTTGGTCCTTCGCACAATACAATTTGTGTATGGCCACCACTAACCGTTAAGCATAAAAATGGAAATGTAGGAGCAGGGTCTTGTAACAGATTTGCCAATACATGTGCCTGCATATGATGCACTGCAATTAATGGTTTATCCAATGCAAATGCCAGTGATTTTGCAAATTGTGAACCAACCAATAATGCACCAATTAAACCAGGGGCTTGTGTAAAGGCAATAGCATCAACATCGTTTAATGATATGCCAGATTGCTTTATGGCAACATCTACTACAGGTACAATTTTTTCCATGTGTGCTCGGCTTGCAAGCTCCGGCACTACGCCACCATATTGTTCATGTATTTTTTGAGTAGCAATAATATTGCTTAATATTTTTCCATTGCTATAAACAGCCGCAGCAGTTTCATCGCAGGAAGATTCTATAGCTAAAATGGTAGGATTTTTTTTAATATTATTTTCTGTGTTCATTATAGTTTAAAATTCTCTCCTTAATAGTAATTACTTTTAAGCCATTGCTTATTTTGTTCGAAATAATCAAAGGTTAAATTATTTCTTGATTTCTAAATGTATAATATATTATTTCATAAAAGTTTGTATGAAACTCGAGTGCAAAAAATTATCACATTAGCTCATTTGTCTCTAGCTTCTTATAGCCACAACAGGATCCATTTTAGCTGCTTGCCTTGCAGGAATTATTCCTGCCAATATTCCTACTACAATACAGATTACAACAGTCCATATCATTAATGGCACAGATATAAATACAGGAAACTCCAATGGTCCAGATAAAACCAAGGTGAGCAACCATACAAAGAATAATCCTACAGCACCACCTAAGATACACATTAAGGCGGCTTCCATTAAAAACTCCAATAATATAGAGGAACTTTTTGCACCAATGGCCTTTTTTAAACCAATGATAGAGGTACGTTCTTTAACTGTTACAAACATAATATTGGCAATACCAAAAAGCCCAACAATTAAACTAATTCCCCCAATAAAACCTCCCACAATATTCAGGGTTCCAAAAAATCCGGAAATTGCTTTACTAAATGCTTCCACGCTATTTAAGGAGAAATTATCTTCCTGCCTTGGGCTTAACCTACGCACCTGCCTCATAATACCCCTTAATTCTTGGTAAAGCGCATCAGTACTTACACCCTCTTTTCCTTTAACTATTAAAACAGGATTTGCAAACTTTTCATCAAACAATTGCTTGCAGTATTTGTAGGGCATCATTATACAATTATCATAATCCCATCCAATCATATTCTTACCTTCCTTTTTTATGACCCCAACTACAGTAAGTAATTTTCCTTTTACAGCTACTTGTTTTCCTGCGGCTCTTTCAGCAGAACCAAATAAGTTTTCTGCATTTTCAAAACCGATAATACAAACATTTGTTCCGTTGGTAAACTCATTGGGCGAAAAATAACGACCAACTTCAAAGTTTAAGGGTTGCAAGGCAATCTGCGCTTCGTTTATGCCATAAACAGATATATTATTAAGTACGTCATTTTTATAAGATAAATTTCCACCGGTTTGCATTAAAAAGGTAACATCTTGTGTAAGTTCCGATCTTTCTTTCACCATATTCTGCTCTTCATATTTCATTACCGGTCTTGCCCTTAGTTTCCAAAAAGGTTTATCAGGGCCACCACTATAATCCCACTTATCTATATAAATAGTATTGCTGCCAAGGCTGCTTACTTCGTTTTGTATATTTTGTTCCAAACTATTTACGGTAGCCAGTACACCAATAATACAAAAGATGCCAAAAGCTACACCCGTAAGGCTTAACGCCGTTCTTGTTTTATTTACTTTTAATTCCTGCAAAGTAAGCCTTAGTGAATTACTTAGAATGCTCAGCATTTTTGCCATGCCGTAAAGTTAAGAATAAAATATGCCGAAGGTTTTCCAAAAAAGTGTATAAAAATGCCGTTTATAAAAAACACGAAGACCCAGCCTTATAAATTCCTCTAAGGAAAA
Source organism: Ferruginibacter sp. (assembly GCA_031424845.1). GTDB lineage: Bacteria > Bacteroidota > Bacteroidia > Chitinophagales > Chitinophagaceae > Ferruginibacter. Next base: position 1,587 of record JANPIF010000405.1, on the reverse strand, counting down.
CTTAAAAATCCAACACATTAATTCAATTTTACATTATTGGAGGTTAGCTGCCCAATAGAATAACTTGTCACTTTTGCAGGGCGAAAGATTAAGGTTGTTAGCCCAACAAAGAAGCCGCAATAGGCAACATTTGTGGCGTCGCACATTTCATCTTCAACTATATATTTAGCCTTAATTATACAATCTTGGATTTATAATACAATTGAAAGTTATTCAGATCATAAAATGAATGAATTTTGTTTTTGGTAAACCTTATAACTAATAAACTATTCCACTATCTATAGTTACCTTTGCGCTCGCAAAAATAGCAGATGAAATACAATTCAGAAATAAACCGTCGCAAAACATTCGCCATCATTTCTCACCCCGATGCAGGAAAGACAACACTTACAGAGAAATTTCTTTTATTTGGTGGTGCCATTCAAACTGCCGGTGCTGTAAAAAGCAATAAAATTAAAAAGCACGCTACAAGTGACTTTATGGAGATTGAACGCCAGCGTGGTATTTCGGTAGCTACTTCAGTGATGACTTTTGAATATGATGGTCATCTTATAAATTTGTTAGATACACCAGGGCATAAAGATTTTGCCGAAGATACTTTTCGCACGCTTACAGCGGTTGATAGCGTTGTTTTGGTAATAGATTCTGTTAATGGAGTAGAGCCGCAAACACGCAGGTTGATGGAAGTAATTGCCATGCGTAAAACACCGGTAATTGTTTTCATCAATAAAATGGATAGAGATGGTAAAAACCGTTTCGATTTATTGGAAGAAATAGAGAACGAATTAAAGATACAATTGCACCCAATGACCGTGCCTATTAACAGTGGAAAAGATTTTAAAGGTGTATATGATCTTCATAAAAAAAGTCTGGTACTGTTCACCGCAGGTACAAAAGCAAATGATGAGGCAGTTGTAGAAATTACTGACTTAAATGATAAAATACTGGATGCAAAAATAGGAGAGAAGGATGCAAATACTTTGCGTGAAGATGTAGAATTAATAGATGGAGTTTATGGAGAATTAAATAATGAAGACTATTTAAGAGGTAATGTAGCGCCTGTATTTTTTGGAAGTGCAGTAAATAATTTTGGGGTAAAAGAAATGCTTGATACGTTTGTAAGAATAGCGCCTACACCTCGTCCACGCCATACCACCACAAGAGATATCTTACCTGAGGAAGAAAAGTTCAGTGGATTTATTTTTAAAATTCATGCCAATTTAGATCCGAAGCATAGAGACAGAATTGCATTTTTACGGGTTTGTAGTGGAAGGTTTGCACGACATACCTACTACAACCATGTTCGTTTAGAAAAGGATATGCGATTTACAAATCCATACAGTTTTCTCGCACGCCAAAAAGATGTAATTGAAGAAGCTTACCCCGGCGATGTAGTCGGTTTATTTGATACTGGCAATTTTAAAATTGGAGATACTCTAACAGAAGGAGAAAATTTTTATTTTACCGGGATACCAAGTTTTTCACCAGAGATTTTTAAAGAAGTGATTAATAAAGATCCGATGAAAACCAAGCAACTTGAAAAAGGATTGAATCAACTTACAGATGAGGGTGTCGCTCAACTTTTTA
>JANPIF010000404.1:0-7115 GCA_031424845.1 Ferruginibacter sp. | reverse complement strand
ACTTTTAAAATTTTTATTTAATCCTGCAATTAATATTAATGAACAGTTTGTTTTTAACAGGCTTGTTTTATTTAAGAAAAACAAATATCTAATTTTTAAAGAGGAAATAGTTTTTCGATCCAATCAATCCTCCACACCACCACCCAATAGTTAGTTTTATTTTTTTCCAGCACTCACTTGCCTATAATGGAAGTGCGAGCTGCTGCGTAAACAATTCTTACATAAAACTAAATATGAAAAAATATTACCTGATTGTTGTGGCAATGATATTGCTGCAACATACATATGCACAACAAAATAATAAAGTCCTACAAGATAGTATTGTAAAAAATAAAGACTTGGATGAAGTAGTAATTTCATCTAGTAATTTTCTCGAAAAGAAAAGAAATATTGCGCAAAAAATAGAAACTGTTTCTTCAAAAACGATTGCACAATTAAATGCACAAAATACCGGAGATTTATTAATTAACACCGGGAAAGTATTTGTACAGAAAAGCCAACAAGGTGGAAGCAGTCCTATCTTAAGGGGCTTTGAGGCAAGCCGGATATTATTGGTAATAGATGGCGTAAGAATGAACAATGCCATTTACAGATCAGGGCATTTGCAAAATGTAATAACTACTGATCAAAACTCATTGGCAAGGGTTGAAGTTATGTACGGACCATCATCAACAGCCTATGGAAGCGATGCTTTAGGTGGCGTAATTCACCTAATTACCAAATCGCCCATCTTATCTGGCAGCAAAAAATTTATTACAGCAGGTACAGCTTTTGCAAGATTTAGCACAGTAAACAATGAAAAAACAATACATGCAGATGTAAGTATTGGTGGTAAAAAAATTGCATGGTTTCAGGCTTATAATTACAGCGATTTTGGCGATATGAAAATGGGCAGTAACTATTCGGAGAAATATCCTGATTTTGGGCGACGTATTAATTACATCACACAAATAAATGGTATAGACTCGGTGGTGAAAAATTCAGATGATAGAGTACAAAAATTTTCAGGATTTAAACAATGGGATATAACACAAAAGGTATTGTATAAACCAAGCGAACGTTTTTCTCATGCGTTAAATCTTCAATTCTCCAACTCTACCAACGTGCCAAGGTATGACAGGCTGCAAGACACAAGAAATTTTGGTGGCAGTATAGGAACTACATTAAGATATGCAGAATGGTATTATGGACCGCAAAAAAGGTTGCTCGGAGCATATGAATTAAACATGTTGAAGGCAGGTTTTTTTAATGAAGTAAAAGCCAATATAAATTATCAGGTTATTGAAGAAAGCAGACAAACAAGGGAATACAGGCGTTATGATAGGTTTGACAGCCAGGTTGAAAAAGTAAATGTTTTTGGAATGACAGTTAGCGGTAGAAAAATTGTGGGTAACAACGAAATTGTAATTGGAACTGATGCACAACTAAACAAAGTAAATTCTACTGCGCAAAGAACAAATCTAACAACGGGGCAAGTATCAAAACTTGTTACTCGGTATCCCGATGGAAAAAACAATATGAATAACTTTGGAGCATACATTCAACATACATATAAATTTAGAAATGAAAAATTGGTATTAAATGACGGTATTCGTTTTCAATTCATCAATTTAACTAGCAATGTATTGGATAATTCTTTTTTTAATTTGCCCGATACAGCAGTTGTCCAAAATAACACAGCGGTTAATGGAAACATTGGGTTGGTGTATTCTCCTCATAGAAATACAACATTGCGAACCGCTATTTCATCTGGTTTTAGAGCACCCAATATTGATGATCTTTCAAAAATATTTGAATCCAATACGCTTGCACAACAAGTGGTGGTTCCAAATGCTAATTTAAAACCGGAGTATACCTACAATATTGATGTAGAAATAACCCAAAAATTTTTACGCAATTTTACTTTTGAGTTTACAGCTTTTTATTGCCTTTTTAAAAACGCTATTATTAAAGCACCTTTTAAATTGAATGGGCAGGATTCAATTTTATTTAATAATGTAAAAAGCCAGGTACAGGCAAGTCAAAATGTAAATAATGCAAGATTATATGGGTTAAACCTTGGATTAAATGCCGTGTTTTTAAAAAACTTTAATTTTAAAAGTTCTTTTGCATTCACAAATGGAAGATATAGTACAGATGAAAAAACATTATCGAGCATTTATGAAAAACAATCCAATGGAAATTACATCATCGTAAAAAGAAATGTAAAGAACAAACCGTTGGATCATATTCCACCGGTAATTGGTAAAATAAGCCTAGCATACAAATACAAAAAGTACGATGCAGAATTGTACACAATTTATAATGGTTGGAAATATTTAGAAGATTACAATGCAGATGGAGAAGACAATGCACAATATGCTACTAAGTATGGAATGCCCTCATGGGCTACAGCTAATTTTAAAGCAAGTCTATCTTTAAAAAAATATCTCCAAATTCAACTAGGTTTTGAAAATATATTTGATAAAAACTATCGAAGTTTTGCATCAGGTTTTTCAGGTGCAGGAAGAAATTTTATTGTAGCTTTAAGATCAAATTGGTAATTATTATTTCTCATTTTAAAATTGTATAATTATGTTTTTAAAATCAACTTCGCTATTAATTATAGCTACATTTTTTGCACTATTCGTTTCTGCACAAACCAAAACTGCTGATATCAGTATTGCTGACAACACAAAAAAAATTGAAAGCGCAGAGGTTTCCTGCGGAGAGTGTAAATTTAAAATGGCAGGAAGCGGCTGCGATCTTGCTGTAAGAATTGATGGTAAATCTTATTTTGTAGATGGTACAAAAATAGACCAACATGGGGATGCACATGCCAAAGATGGCTTTTGTGAAACTATTAGAAAAGCAGAAGTGCAAGGGGAAATAGTAGGAGATAGGTACAAGGTTTCTTACTTTAAATTATTACCAATAAAACAATAGCTGAATGGTGAATGGTGAATGGTGAATTGGCAATTTTCAATTCACCATTTACATAAAAAATTGTCAATTTTTAATTTACATAAAACGGCCTACAATTTTAAAAATGAAAATATTTAAACTCATTTATTGCATTGCTTTTTTTACAATGCTCACTATTACAAGTTATTCTCAACCTCAAAACGACACCAACGATTTAGCCGCATGGCAAAAGCAAATTAATGAAGAGTATTCCAATAAAGTAACAAGTCCATTATCCACAGCTGCAAGGGCAAAATTTAATGGGTTTGAATTTTTTAAGGAAGATGCAAAACTTAAAGTAATTGCTACACTTGTAGTAAATGAGGTAAAGAAAGAAGTAGGCTTAAAAACCTCCTCATCATTTATATCAAAACAAACTGAGTATGGGCAAATAAATTTTAGCATTGATGGGATAAAATATGGACTTACTTTATACCAATCACCCACCCATTTAAAAGAAAAAGGGTATGAAGATTATTTGTTTCTTCCATTTACAGATGAATCTAACGGGGTTGAGAGTTATGGTGGTGGAAGATATATTGATTTAAAAATTCCACCAGCGGGGAATACAATTGTTGTAGATTTTAATAAAGCATACAATCCTTACTGCGCATATTCTACAGGATTTTCCTGCCCAAAAGTGCCGGAACAAAATAACCTCCCAATAAAAATACTGGGAGGCGTAAAATATGTAAGTTCACATTAATTTTAAAATGATACCTGCGGGCAACCTAGCTTATTTTTTCCACCGCCACCGCTGCTGTTTAAAAGTTTACTTATTCTTAATCCAGAAAAATAATACCAATCTTTAGTTTTTGGAGTTCCCCTTTGTGCCCCATCTCCGGGATAAGTAGATAAAGGGTTTACTTCATCTCCACGATAAGCTAGTTCAACAGCCTGCGATCCTTTGGCTGCTTGTAATAATGACGCATCCACATAAGTATTACTTACATCGTCTATGTAATCTGTAAAAAGTTTTCTTAATCCAAGCTCCAATCCAATTTGTAAGTCATCAGACACTTTAAATTTTATTCCTCCCCCAAAAGGTAATGCCAATTGAGTGAGTTTATAATTTTTTCTATCAGGGTAGGCTGCCAAACCTTGGCCTTCTGTGCTAAGCGGTTTTAAAAATACTTTATTACCTGCTACATCTTTTGTATAGGGGTTAAAGTGAAAAGCAGCCACACCTGCAAATAAATAAGGCGTTAGGCTTTTTCCTTCCAATCTAAATAAATTGTATTCCAGTCCCAAATGAAGTTCAGTAAGTGCTGACTTGAAACTTAAATTACGAGCCTCAACATCTTTTGCAGCAGTATTTTTTTGATCATTGCCTTGCAATACACCATAAGTAAAACCAGATCTTAAAATGAATTTTTCTGAAAGGTCGTATGATGCTCCCAAACCAAGTGCAATATTAGATTGATCAATGGCAAATCTTTTGCCTTGTAACTCACCTTGATAGGTAGTAATGCCGCCAAACAAATCAGCATGTAATTTTTGAGCAAATGTAAAAAGCGGGGCTGCCGCCAGCAATGGGAGGATTAAATACTTCATGCAATAAAAGATTTTAAGTATAAATAGGACGCTCACCCATTTTCAAAAATTGTTCCATACTTCTAAATTCATGGATAATCTTTTGCAAAAATTAATCCTGAGAAATTTTACCCCTTTAATTTTTAAACTAAGAGCAATTAAATTCCCATCATGTAATAAAAGGTGGCTAAAGTATTATAAAAAAATACGGTATATGCTTTGTAACCATTCTGGAGTCAGCCTATTATTCAAATTAAATATTTTATATGAAAGCACTAGTTTATTACGGTCCGTTTGATGTGCGGATTGCCGAAATGCCCGATGCCAAAATAGAGCAGCCAACGGATGTTTTGGTGAAAATTACTACAACCAACATTTGTGGCTCTGATCTGCACATGTACGAAGGCAGAACAGATGTAGAAAAAGGAAAAATACTTGGGCATGAAAACATGGGTGAAGTTGTAGAAATAGGAAATGCTGTAACTCAAATTAAAGTAGGGGATATGGTTTGTTTGCCTTTTAATATTGGCTGCGGACATTGCCAAAATTGTGAAAGCGGGCTTACCGGCTTTTGCTTGACCATGAACCCTGGTACTGCTGGGGCTGCTTACGGTTTTGCAGGCATGGGACCATACAGTGGCGGACAAGCTGAATATTTGCGTGTTCCTCATGGCGATTTTAACTGCTTAAAATTGCCCGAAGATGCTATCGAAAAAGAAAACGATTATGTGATGTTATCAGATATTTTTCCAACAGGTTATCATGCAACCGAACTTGCGGGTGTAAAACCCGGAGACTCTGTTGTAATATATGGTGCAGGGCCGGTGGGATTAATGGCAGCACATTCTGCAAGTATAAAAGGGGCATCTAAAATAATGGTGGTAGATAACCAAAAAGACAGACTGAAACTTGCGGAAGAATTTGGCGCTATTGCTATAGACTTTTCTAAAGCACCTGCGGTAGACCAGATATTGGAATTAACGGATGGCAAGGGAGCAGATAGGGGTTGCGAATGTGTGGGCTACCAATGTTGCAATAAACATGGTGTAGAACAATCTAATATTACCATGAACGAGTTGGTGATGGCAGTAAAAGCTACAGGTTCTATTGGAGTTGTGGGCGTGTTTATACCGAAGGATCCAAAATCGAAAGAGCCTTTACAAAAGAAAGGACATATGGCATTTGACTTTGGTAATTTTTGGATGAAAGGCCAACGAATTGCAACTGGACAGGCAAATGTAAAATCCTACAACCGCCAGCTTTGTACATTGATTTCAGCAGGAAAGGCAACGCCTTCAAAAATTATTTCGCACGAACTTTCGTTGGACGAAGCACCGGAAGCTTACAAACATTTTGACGATAAAGACAAGGGTTGGACGAAAGTAATTTTAAAACCGGGCAAAACAAGTAAGAAAAAAACAGTGAAAAAAGCAGCAGAAACAAAGGCAAAAAAATAAAAAGTGTGAAACGTGCAATTTTAATTTGCACGTTTTTTTATACAATTCAATTTGTAAATGTTGATTAGGAATAAAAGTTGAAATTCTACGCCCGATTGCAGCGGCTATCCTTTTGCCTGTCTTTGAGGCAAAAGATAGTAGCGTAAAGCGGGACCAATGTTGAGCAAGGGGTTTTAGTCGGCGTACAAATTCCTAAACAAAAAAACGTGCAACTTTTCAGCTACACGTCTATACAAAATCTTTGTGTTACTTTTCTTTGCGCCTTTGTGGTTCAAAAATTACACATTAAACCTAAAGTGCATACAGTCACCGTCCTGCACCAAATAATCTTTACCTTCTATGCGAAGTTTACCAACCTCACGGCAGGCAGCTTCTGATCCCAATGCAATAAAATCTTCGTAAGATATTACCTCTGCTTTAATAAAACCCTTTTCAAAATCGGTGTGAATAACGCTGGCCGCCTGTGGTGCTTTCCAACCTTTGTGTATCGTCCATGCACGCACTTCCTGCACACCAACTGTAAAGTAAGTAGATAAATTTAAAAGTTTGTAAGTGCTGTGTATCAAACGATCTAGCGCAGGCTCTGTCATTTTGTACTCTTCCATAAACATAGCCTTATCATCTGGGTCTTCAAACTCGGCAATCTCAGCTTCCACCGCATTTGTCATTACAATTACTTCATTACCCTCGTTTTTTACTGCTTCAATGAGCGCATCAGAATATTTGTTGCCCGTGTGCATGCTTGCTACATCTACATTTGCCACATATAAAACCAATTTATCTGTCAGCAAAAATAAATCTGCAATAGCTACTTTTTCTTCTTTGGTTAACCCTAAACTAATAATATTTTTACCCTGCTCTAAATGCAATTTGCATCTGGCTAAAATCTCTGCTTCTACTTTTGCTTTGGGGTCTGTCTTTGCAAGTTTTTCTGCTTTCTGCAACTTTCTTTCTACACTATCAAGGTCTTTTAACTGCAATTCGGTTTCAATAATTTCTTTATCGCCTACAGGATTTATCGGTCCTTCATCACGCAGAATATTCTCATCTTCAAAGCAACGAATAACCTGAATAATGGCATCTACTTCACGAATATTAGCCAAAAACTTATTACCCAAACCTTCGCCCTTGCTTGCACCACGTACAAGACCGGCAATATCTACAATTTCAATTTGTGTGGGC
>JANPIF010000403.1:0-5590 GCA_031424845.1 Ferruginibacter sp. | reverse complement strand
CCAACAGCGATGATGCTACTATTGAAAAAATAGTAAAAGAAGTTCAGCGCATGTATGGCTACGATGATGCACCTCATGCAAAAGCAATGTAAGTTTTGTGAAAACGCATTAAATTAAGTACTCACATTTTTTACTGTTTTGTGGGTATTTTGGCAGTACATTACCACCTATTTAGTGTAAATTGCACGCTACAAGTTTCAAAAAAAATATGAAGATAGATTTGTTGGCTTTTGGCGTACACCCTGATGATGTAGAACTTGGTTGCGCAGGTATTTTATTAGCAGAAAAAAAGAAAGGCAAAAAAATAGGTATTATAGATCTTACACAAGGTGAACTTGGTACAAGAGGCACTGCCGAAACAAGAAAGGATGAAGCGGCAGAAGCTGCTAGGATTTTAGGCACTGATGTTAGAGAAAATTTGATGATGGCAGATGGTTTTTTTGAAAACAATGAAATAAACCAGCGTAAAATAATCACCATTTTAAGGAAATATCAGCCGGAAATTATTTTTTGCAATGCACCCGAAGATAGACACCCCGACCATGGACGCAGTGCAAAGATGGTTGAAGATGCAGCATTCTTATCAGGTTTATCGAAAATAGAAACATTTTTCAACAACGAGGCGCAAAAAGCATGGCGACCAAAATATGTTTTTAACTTTATTCAGGACAGGTATATTAAACCTGATTTTGTGATTGATATTTCGGATGAAATGGATCAAAAAATAGCATCTGTAAAGGCTTACAAAACACAGTTTTTTAATCCGGATGCACAGGATGGACCACAGACATACATTTCATCTCCGGAATTTTTAGAAAGTGTTATAGCAAGAGCGGCTATGTTTGGCAAAATGATTGGTGTAAAATATGCAGAAGGTTTTCTTTCTAAAAAAATGATAGGTTTTAAAAATATTGATGCATTGGTGTTAGAAACAACATAGATAAAATTATTAAAATTCAACGATGGCAACCCCCAAATTTAAAAACGCAAGCGGTACTAATTTTCACAAAGAGCTCAAGCAAAGAGTGAATAATTATTTTGTACAGAATAATAAAAAAAGTACCGGTGATTTCTCTCTTTATTTTAAGGCGATATTATTTTGGACAATCTATGTAGTCTTGTACATTCATTTAATATTTTTTACACCCGGTACTTGGTTTGCCATTGCAGAATGCTTATTAATGGGTGGTATAACAGCTGCCATTGGTTTTAACGTAATGCATGATGGTGGACATGGAAGTTTTAGCGAAAGTCCCTTTTGGAATAAAATAGCAGCTTTTTCTGTAAATGGTTTGGGCGCAAGTATGTTGATGTGGAACAACAAGCACAATATTATTCACCACACTTATACAAATATTGATGGTGTTGATGATGATATAGAAATAAGACCATTGCTACGGATGTGTCCTACGCAAAAGAAATATCAGATTCACCGTTTTCAACACATTTATGTTTGGTTCTTGTACACATTGCTATTAATTATTTGGGTATTTGCTACAGATTATACCAAGTATTTCAGAAAAAGAGTGGGCAGTGTTCCAATAAAAAAATTCAGCAAATTTGATCACTTTGCATTTTGGACGGCAAAAGTTTTTTATTATGTTATGATGATAGCTTTGCCTATTTACATGGTAGGCTTTTTACCTTGGCTGGTAGGCTTTTTAGTAATGGCAATGTTTGCAGGGTTGGTACTAAGTGTAGTGTTTCAATTAGCTCATACAATTGAAGAAACCGCTTTTCCTGTAGCATCTATAGCTACCAATGATATTGAAAATGAGTGGGCAATTCACCAGATAGAAACCACAGCAAATTTTGCTACAAAAAACAAATTAATTTCATGGTTGGTGGGCGGTTTAAACTTTCAGATAGAGCACCATTTATTTCCTAAGATTTCGCACATACATTACCCTGAAATTAGCAAGATTATAAAAAAAACCTGCGAAGAATTTAATGTAAAATACATTGAACATATTAAAATGAGACATGCACTATTTTCCCATGCAAGTTATTTGAGGAGAATGGGAAGAGCGTAGAATGATTAAAGATTTTTAAATTGAAGATGTAAGACTTTTACCTACCCGATTATTTTTAATCGGGTATTTTTTTGCTTATTTTTTATAAAAATAGATGCCATTGTATAAGAGTATATTTATAAGTATTTTCATTTACCATTTTTAAAACTTACATATTATGTCAATCATTAACTGGCACGAAAAGCATATTGAAACATCCACCATTGGAGATCGTTTATCAGATGCTGTAGCAAACGGTATGGGATCGTGGAAATTCATTATTTGGCAAACAGTGATTGTATTAATATGGATGGCCTTAAATATTGTAGCATTTGTACAACATTGGGACCCTTATCCTTTCATTTTGCTAAACCTAATTTTTAGTACTCAAGCTGCTTATGCAGCGCCCATAATAATGATGGCGCAAAACAGGCAAAGCCAAAGAGATCGCCTACAGGCTGATAATGATTACCAAACAAACATACAGGCAAAAAAGGAAATAGAAGCTTTGCAAATTCAATTGAGTAAAATAGAATCTGAAAAGCTGGATGTAATTATCGGTCTGTTAAAGGAAATGAGAAAATAAAAATAAAAAAAAATGCAGCTATTAGTCTGCATTTTTTTTAATAATATTAATTTAAGTTACTGGGTTCCCATACCGCCGCTAGATTGTGTACGCTTACGTTCTTCTTCTGCTCCATCTTTACGTTGCCTAGCTGCTTTTACCTGGTTGTTACCAAAACGATAAGTGAAATTTAATTTAAACTGCCTACTCTCCCACCTGCCGGATGCTGTACTTGTTTGGCCACTAAAGTTAGAAGTACCACTCCACCTCATTGTACGGAAAATATCGCTTAAAGATGTTTTTAAATTGCCTTTGCCTTTTAAAATAGTTTTTTGCAAACCTGCATCTACCGAATACATGGCAATCGATTTAAAAATACCCTGCCATATAGAAGGAGAATTGTAAAAGCCTGAAAGCTCCGCTGTATAACCTTTTCCTAACTTAAAAGAGTTTTGCAGGTAAATTGAATATGCCACTACATCAATATTTACATTACGATCTCCCCCACCAAAATTGGCTTTGTAATTTGAATAATATGAATTGATGTTGGTAAATAAACTATACCATTTTTTTGAAAAAGGATAACTAATATTTAAACTGACAATATCCTGTGTGGCTAAATTCTTTTTGGTTAAAAATGATTTTGATTTTTCTGTAGTATCCGGTAACTGTGTAAAAATATCTTTTACATGGCTGTAGTTTAATTGAGAGGTAAGCTTATACTTATAAGTATGTGTTACACCAAAACTATTTGTGTATTGCGGTCTTAGCTGTGTGTTACCTTTCATAAATGTGTAATCATTTAATTTAAATTCAAAAGGATTTAGATCTTGGTAAGCAGGCCTATCGATACGGCTGCTAAATGTGAAACCAATTTGGCTTTTTGGATTTTTATTGAATGTGATGGCTGCACTTGGAAAAACATCAAAATAATTTCTATTTAAAGATGAATCGTACTTCTCATAAGCATTTGTAATGTTGTTATAACGTAGGCCATTAGAAATCCCTTTTGAAATCGTATGCTCTCCACGCAATCCAACTTGTAACATCCAACCCTTAAAATTTCTATTATAGTTAACATAAACAGCATTTATGTTTTCTTTATACAAGAAAGAATTGCTACGGTCTTTATCGTACTCATCCTTATTTAAAATAACATTGTATCTTTTAAAATCATTGTCTGTAGCTACATAACCAATCTTACCACCAAATCCTAACTTTCCCTTTTTAAAGTTTTGTTCATAATCAGCTTTCAAAGAAAAAATATCAATATTTGTGGGAGATATCATTCTATATACATTGCTATACAAAAGCAAATTGGTTACAGCATCGTAATAATTATTGGGTTGAAATTGGTTACCTCTTAAATTGAAAAACCCATAATCTGCATCAATATTTAATTCTTTACCGGTTGGCAATGTGTATCGATAATTTACATTAAAGTTTACATTTTTTCTGCTGTTTTCATTGTCTCCTGTAGCAAAAAGTACACGGCTTAATGTATTGGTAGGTTTATAAATAATTTGCATAGGCCCGGCAGTTTCTGTAACTACATCTGCCACATTCCCATTTATCATTATGCCAATGGTACTTTTTTTATCAATAAAATAATCCATACCGGTTTTAAAATTATGACTGCCATTGTTATACATTTTCATTTTATTCGATTGGCTAAAAAATGTATCTCCTTGGTTTCTTTCCAGTATGAAAGAATTTAAATTTAATCCTCTGTTATAATTATAACTTCCAAATAAATTAATTTTTGCATTGCGGTGGTTTAAAGATAAACCTGTGTTGTATTTTGAATAAGTACCTATGGCGTATCCTGCATTAATACTACCATTTGTGCCAAGATTTTTATTCTTTTTAAATTTTATATTAATAATACCTGCATTGCCTGCAGCTTCATATTTAGCAGATGGATTTGTAATAAGCTCTATAGATTCTATCTGCGAAGCTTGTATAGATTTTAAGTAGTTTGATAAATCTGCACCTGACAAAGGGCTAGGTTTGCCATCAATATAAACCTGCACACCGTTTTTGCCTGAAAGGCTAAGATTATCATCTTTGTCTACCATTACACCAGGTGATTTTCTCAGCAGTTCCAAAGCATCATTACCGATAGCATTTATGGTACCTTCTACATTTAAAATTGTTTTATCAGCTCTTACTTCAACAATGGGCTTTTTTGCAGTTACAGTTACATCTGCAAGTTTCGTGCTGGCAGAAGCTAATAAAATATCTTTGACAACTACATCTCCTGAATTTACATTTATCAAAGGAGAATTAATTGATGCATGACCCACATGCGAAATCTGCAAAAAATAATCACCTTTATTAACAGCATTTATTGTATAAGATCCATCTTTTCCGGAAGTACCATACTTAACTATAGAAGAATCTTTTTGTTTCTTTAATATAACAGTAGCAGCAGAAACAGGTTTGCCGATTTCATCTTTAATAATACCTGAAATTTTTTGCCCTTTCACGGTAATGCCCATAAAAATAATTGCTATGAGGATGGTAAATTTGTACATCATGTTTTGGTTTTATAACCCAAAAGTAGAAACCTCTTACATGATTATGACAATGAAAAGTGCGAAGGGAAAATTTTAATGAAGAATGGTTTATTATAAAAAAAATACATCCTACAAAAGCAGGATGTATTTTTTTTGATCAATTTACTATTGAAATATTGTTGTACTTCTTGAATTAATTATTATTATTTAAGATATTGATATTGAAAGTAGTACCTATACCTAAGGCAGAATCTACTTCTACCGATGCTTTATGAGATTGCAAGATGTTCATAGTAGCAGCAAGCCCCAAGCCAAGCCCATTCTTTTTTGCAGTAAAGTATGGTTCAAATAATCTTGAAAGGTTTTCATCACTTATACCGCAACCTGTATCGCTAATTAATACATTGTAGCCTGTTGTTGTTTCTGATAAATCAAGGGATAAAGTACCCTTATCTTCCATTGCCTCAACTGCATTGATAATGATATTTAAAAAA
>JANPIF010000402.1:0-2457 GCA_031424845.1 Ferruginibacter sp. | reverse complement strand
GCTACAGAAGAAAGTCTGGAAGAAATAAAAAGAATATTGGAAGTAAATACCAAAATGGCTTTCATAACCGCAGGTATGGGCGGTGGAACGGGTACAGGCGGTGCACCTATTATAGCAAAAATTTGTAAAGATTTAAAAATTCTTACAGTAGGTATTGTAACAACTCCATTTGCTTACGAAGGCAAAAAAAGAATAGCACAGGCAGAAGAAGGAATAATGTTGTTGAAGAACCATGTAGATACTTTGCTGGTAATAAGCAACGATAAATTGCGTCACCAGTTTGGTAATTTAAAAATGAAAGAAGCTTTTAACAAGGCCGATGATATTTTAGCCACTGCAGCAAAATGTATAACCGATGTTATAAACAGTACCGGACAAATCAATGTCGATTTTGCCGATGTATGTACTGTAATGAGCAATGGTGGTGTAGCCATTTTAGGCAGCGCAACTGCTGAAGGAGAAAACCGTGCATTTGCAGCAATTGAAAACGCACTTACTTCTCCATTGTTAAACGATAACGATATCCGTGGCGCAAAATGGATCCTTATCAATATCAATTCTGCCGAAGGCGAGCATGAATTTACCATGGATGAAGTAGAGATTATTCAAAACTATATTTTAGAGCAGGCCGGAGAAGATACAGATGTTATTCTAGGTTTGGGTTATGATAGTACTTTGGGTGCACAAATAGGCATTACATTAATAGCAACAGGTTTCGAACACAAAGATCCATTTGCAAGAAAAATACCAGTAACAGAAATAGCAAAACCTACCAACGAAAAGGTGGTAATGGAGTTAGAAATGCCTGCAACACCAGTAGCAGCTATACCAGCAACACAGCCAACATTGCAGTTTGAAGATAAAAGAACAGAAGAAAAAGCAGCAGATAAAATAGCAGATATAGATTTGATGATGCCCACCATGGCAACAGAAACAAAAGTAGAAATACTTAGTAAAAATACTGTGGATAATTCAAATGAAAAACCTGTGTTTTTTGAAATATCTTCATCATCTGACCAGGTTCCTATAATACAGTTCGATACTGAGTTTATAGCTCCCGTACCAAAGAAAACTATCGTTGAAAAAACCACTCCCAATCCTGTTGTAGAAGTAAAAAAAGAAGCTAGCAATACAAGTCACCTTTCGTCGGGCGGCTTTCTGGTAAAGCCTTCGCAAATTTATGCGGAAGCTAAACCGGAAAACACAAAATCCTCATCCAACGAACAACCACTACCGCAGCAGCCTGCCGTAAAGGACGACGAACCTTTTATGGAGATGCAGCTGGTAGTTAAGGAAATCCCAGTGACGGCGGAGGATAAGCCTCTGGCACAGTTTCAGGCACAGTCCCATATTTGTAATTCTGTTGAGGAGCCTGCAATGCAAGACGAAACAGAAGAGCTTAGGCGCCGGGCGGCGGATCGAATAGCAAAGTTGAGGAATCTTTCTTTCAATATTAATGCAGCCGATCCGAACAATGAGTTTGAAACAGTACCTGCTTACCTCCGTCGTAATATGGAGATACATAACCAGATTGCAGATGTAGAAACCTTTTACAGCAATTACACCGTCAGTTCTGACGATAAAAATCAAGGAGAAATAAATACCATAAATAATTTTTTAGACGGAAAAAAACCCGACTAATCCCCTCGCTACCTCCAAAGCCAGTGATTTAAACAAGTGTGTGTTTGTGTCACAGTTTGTACACCCCTTTTCAGTAAAATGAAAGGGGTTTTTTATTTCCCTCCCACGGAGGGGTGACCGCCAAAGGCGGTCGGGGTGGTTTATTTTTGGAGCATGAACAACAGTATAAAGCCAAACATTTGTCACGGGCTATTCATTCCAAGTCCGCACTCGTACCTCGCTTGCGGGCTTTCCATTAATATCCCTGCCATGCGCAGCAGTAGAACATCTTTCAACTTTTATTAAAGCGAGTATGATGTTGCTAAGCAAACTGAATCTTAATTCAGAAGTCAATAGAAAAAAAATTAACCTCATCTTTATTTCAACTTTACTTTTATATTTAGTTACTCAAACTATTTGTATGAAAAAATTACTGCTGCTTGTTTTATGTTGGCCATTATTTGCAATGGCGCAAACACTTCCATCAATAGAAGAAAAAACAAAAAATTTCACTGCCTACCCTGGTTTTATTAAATTTTATTGGGATGCAAATGCCGGAAAAATATTCATGGAGATAAATAAATTTGACTCTGTGTTGTTGTACCAAACTTCTTTACCCGCAGGTTTAGGTTCAAACGATATTGGTTTAGACAGAGGTAAATTAGGAACGACTGCGGTTGTAAAATTTACAAGGGTCGGCAATAAAATATTAATGGTGCAGCCTAATTATGATTTCAGGGCTAACACCAATGATGTTGCAGAAAAAAGAGCTGTAGAACAATCTTTTTTCTGCAACATCATTGGTGCAGCCTAATTATGATTTCAGGGCTAACACCA
>JANPIF010000401.1:0-11117 GCA_031424845.1 Ferruginibacter sp. | reverse complement strand
TTTTATAGCACAAACTTATATAAAATTGCTGTAACAGTTTAGCCGTAAGCTAAAATACTAATAGGGGGGAATAATAATTTTTAAATATTAATGAATTTTAATTTTACGCTTTGGGTATCGTAAATGAAAAACAACTACCTTTTCCTACTTCGCTTTTTACCATTATTTCTCCTCCGTTTTTGTGTAAGAATTCCTTACATAACATAAGGCCAAGGCCGGTGCCACTTTCATTAGCAGTTCCATTTGTGGTAAAGTAATTATTACTAAAAAGCTTTTTAATATTTTCGTCGCTTATCCCCATGCCAGAGTCCTGAACATACATTTCTACCATATCATTTTTTACCGATGCACCTACATTTATTTCTCCGTTGTTTGGTGTAAATTTTATAGCATTCGATAATATATTTCTCAAAACTAAATTAATCATATCCTTATCTGCAAAAATGTAAATTGAAGAGTCTATTTTCGATTTTACATATACCTGCTTGCTTTCTGCCTGTAATCTTAACACTTGCTGCACCTCATTTACCATCACTGCTATATCTAATAATTGTGGATTAATAATATTACCCTGCATTTGGCTTTTGGCCCAGAGTAGCAAATTTTCCATTAAACTAGTGGTATAGTTTAAATCGTTTATGATATCAGGTACCAATATTTTTATTTCATCGCCTGATATATCATATTTTTCTACGTTTCTAAACAAATTTCTAAGACTGTAAATGGGCGTTTTTAAATCGTGTGAAATAATAGAAAATAACCTGTTTTTTAATGCATCAAGTTCAGTTAGTTTTGTTTTCTGCTCTTCTAGCGTAGCGGCTTTTTGTGCTATTAAAATTTTACTTTCATTCAGTTCAGTATTACTTTGTATCAACTCTTCATTAGAGCCCTGCATTTCTGTTTGATAAGCTGTATTTTCTTTTTTAATTAGAAACAAACCCAGGAAAATAAAAAACAATCCTAATAGATGATTAAAAAAATAAAAAGGATAGTTAATTAATTGGAGTTCGAATGTATATTGTATAATGAGTTTGGAAGTGATAAGATAACAACAACCTGAAAAAATAATTGTAATTAAGATTGCTGTTCTTTTTTGTAGAAAAAAAACGGCCAACACCCCATATAAAATAAAGAATAATTCTATTCCAACATCTACTCCACCAATGTACACAAGCAAGGTTACTGAAGGATAAAGTATAAAATACCACATCATGGCAAATTCATACTTATGGTGGTAGTTGCAATACAACACTACTGCACTTATAATAAAAGGAGCACAGGCTACAATCCATGCTATTAATGGTAAATATCCTTCACTTAATAAAGCTGCGATAGGAATGGTAATACCTGTAATAGTTCCAAAAAAATTAATGAGGTTGAATATGCCAAGTCTGCGTTTTTCATATGCATCCATTTTACTATGGTAACCTATGGATTTTACAGCTTTTAAAATTGTGTTTATTTTTTGTAAAACAACATTCATGAAAAGTAACTATTGATTGTTTGATTTTTTTTTCTTTAAACTAATAGTGTATTTAGTTATAAGAATTTAATTAAAATATTTTCCTTTGCTTATAACTGATATTTAGCCTATTTAGTATAAATGGATATAAATAAATAACCAAATAGTGAAAATGAATTAAAATAGTGGGCTTATTTATTAAAATATTGAGAGCCAAAAATTATTATATTTTTTTATTAGTGCAAGTGTGTAAAAGGTGAAACTATATATAGAAGTCTTCAAGATTAGCACTTCAAATTTTCATTTAAAGAAGGATATAAAAAAAGCGCATACTATTTTATGCGCTTTCTAAAAAATTGATTAACAATGTATGGTTGAAGATTTATTCAAACAATTCCAGTTTATTTTTTGGTCTTCTTTTATCCTGCCATTTAAAATTCTTCAATAACTTTTTATCATTGGGAACTTGTTTAATTGGGTACATAATACCGTCAACATTATTCACAAATTTTATTTTATTTACTTCCTGTTTTACAAAATATACATCCACCACATCTCCACTGCTTCTATTCATTCCTATATATGCGCTGTCTTCATCCTGTGTATAAAAAACAGTTTCTGCAGGTGATCCCTTTATACGTGTATAATCAATTTGACCATCTTTAAAATAAGCATTCAATGTGCGTCCACCTGCCTGGTTATACATGGCGGGGTTTTGTTGATTGATAATAATACTGTTATTAAAAACGTACAATCTTTTTGGTTTCTGGTTTTCAGTAAACAGATACATTGTATCTCCGGCCACCTGATTTTTTTCTTTCCAAAAAATAGGTTCTTTAAACATCCTAAAAACGGAATCCTCGGTTGAGTAATACATACTATCGCTTACCGCTTGAGCAGAATCATTAAAAATGCGAACATTATTGTAGCCAATAATATAACGGATACTGTCTTGTGGGGTTTTTGTGTAAACTTGTTTGTTGTTTACGGTATCCACTTTTGTGTAAGTTTTCTGGGTAGCACTATCATACTTACGCAAGCCGCTAAACAATGTATCTGCGGCTACATATGTACTGTCTTTATCTTTTACAATAACTACTACAGGTTTTTGAGTAGCAAGAAATGAAGCGGTCTTTTGATTTGTTTCAATTCTATTTCCAGTTACAATGATGTGGTTTATACTATCAACATATTTTGCCCGGCCTTCTAAAATACCGATACCTGTTTTTTCATCGTAAAAAATATTATCTGCAATAGTAGAAGAAGTGCTATCGCTAATACTGGTTCTGTCAAAAAAATTAGCTTCTCCTGTTTGTAAATTATATGTTCCGTTTTTTGAGCGGATAATTTTCCCTTCTTTGGTTTTTACAATAGTGGGAGAGATGAGAGTGGCTATTTTAAAAGTAGTATTATACCGTAAACTATCCGCTTTGATATCGTATTTTGGATCAACAAGGTGAACGTATTTTTTAAAGTATACATCTTTTGTATCCGAGTAATAAACAGCATCTGTACTGGTAAGCACAGTTGTACCATTGATAACTTTACCACCACCTTTGTACGTGGCTATACTGCTGGCTAGGTCGTAAGTAAGATCATCAGTAAGTAATGTGCCCTTTCCATCTGTAAGTTTTACGCCTCGTTTTAAATAAGCTATTCTTTCTTTTCCTAAGTAGCGAAGATAATTTGCGTAAGTATTTACAGTGTCTGCATCATTTATGTGTACATTTCCAAAAACCTCTGCTACCTGTGTGCGGGAATTGATGACGATACTATCGCCGGATAATATCGTGTTGCCTTGTTTTACCCTCGCTGCACCTGCTAGCGTACGCAGGCTAGTACTATCATCTATTGTAATAAAACGGGTACTGTTTCCCCTTAATATTTCAATTCTGTTACTGGAGTCTGATGGAGGACCTTGTGCAAAATTTTGTTTAGCAGAAAAAAAGATAACCAATAAGAAAAGCCAACGAAGAATTTTAGTCATTCATTTATTTTGAAACTGCAATTTGAATAATTAATTACAAATGCCATCACAAAATTTTTATTTCGCTTGCTCTACATAATATGGACTGTTTAAAGTATCTGGCATTGGCACCAATAAAGGATTGTTGTTTTGCTTTTTACCAAATACTGAAATGCTGATGTATCGCTTTGGATTTACACGAATATCATCTAACAAAAGATTAAGCTTATTGCCGCTGGATGCTAAGTTTTTATATAATGTGGGATCGTTTAACAACTTACCAAGTGTACCATTGTTATTATCAAATTTACCAATCATGTTTTTTAAATCGTTGATAGCCCTGTCTAGAGTATCTAATGTTTTCTTTACATTAAGATCTGCAAATTTGGTAGTAGTTTTATCAAGATTGGTCATTACATGGTTAATCTTGTCATTGTTACTTGCAAAGTTTCCTGTAATAGAACTTACATTGTTTAATGACTTTGCCAATGCACCGGTTTGAGAATTAAGCAACCCATTTAAAGAAGCTGTAGAAGTAACCATAGCAGCCGTTACCCTATTTAAATTAGCCAATACATTTGCTATATTACCTTTTGCATTGGGATCTAAAATACTATTAAAATTTCCTAAAAGTGTATCTACTGAACTTACAGCTTTTCTTACTTCATATAATACAGGATCTACTTTTTTCAAAACATCGTCAAACACACCACCGCTGTTTTCTGTTAAAATAATATCCTTGTTTTTTAGATTTTCTACAGCATCACCCAATTTTATCTCAATACTTGTAGTACCAAGAGGGTTTGCTTTAATAATTGCAATAGAGTTTTTAGGGATATTAATGTCCTTTGTAATATTCATGTCCACTAATATCTCTCGCATATCTTTTTCTGTAGTAATCTTATAAACTGTACCTACCTGAAGTCCGTTTATGATAATTGGATTGGAGTTTTGCAGGCCCTGCACATTGCCATATTTGCCGGTAATCATAGTATCATTACTCAACAATTTTTTTCCCTTAAGAAAATTAAACCCCAATATTAATAATGCAACTGCCAAAACAGTAATGGCACCTACTTTTGTTTCATTAGAAATTTTCACTTATTTATTAGTTTTAGTTATTGCTTTGTCGGTTGTTTTTTTACAGATAGCATACCAATTTATTAGCCAAAAATGAACTTTGTAGTTTTTACTGGTTTTTGGCGACTGGTTTTGTACCTTCTACTTGTGCTTTATACCGTATAACCGCTTTGGTTATAGCTTCTGCAAGTTCCTGCTGGCCTTTATCGCTGTTTAAATAGCGTTCATCTTCCGGGTTATTTATGTATCCCGTTTCAATTAAAATGGCGGGCATTTTTGTGGCTGATAATACCCATATTCCTTTTTGACGTTGGTTTACACCCAATGCTCTTCTGCCTGTTGCATCTATTTCATCATTTACCAAAGTAGCAATTCTGTCGCTTTTTTCCTGATATAATTTGGCATACACCTGGGCCAATTGTCTTCCTTCGGGCGAGTTAAAATTAAAATTATTATATACACTATCAGCAGAACCTGTTTCAATTTCAATGTCACCTTGGTCTTTCATAATTGCCTTTAGCTTATCACTGGTTTTTGCTGCCGCAAAGATGTACACACTCGTTCCGCTGATGGTTAAAGGGATTTTATAATATTCATAAATCGGTTCTTCCACTTCATATGGAGTAGTAATCTTTTTTTTCTTTTTTCCCTTTCCTTTAAAAGTGACTTTATATTTAGTAACTGTTCTAGTTCCTGTTTGTCTTCTACCTGTTTTTAGTGGGCCGGAGTCAGCATGAATGCAAATAAACAAATCGCCTTTATTATCATTGGCAATATTTGCTTTTACACGAGGGTCGTCAAAAACATCAGTTGTTCTTGTTGGAACCACTTTTACATCTGGTAATTGTCTTTTTAATTCCTCTACGAGTTTCTTTGAAATGGCAAGTGTTATATCTTTTTCTTTGCTGCGCAATGAGTTTTCATATTGGCCAACTGCACCACCATCACTACCACCATGGCCTGCATCTACTATAATTGTTTTTAATTTTTTTGCCTGTGCAGCACATTGGTTTGTAAAGGAGCCTACTATAATAAGGCAGGTAAGTATAAATGATCCTCTTAACAGCATAGTTTATAATTATATTAAATAGTATTTGTTATAATTTTTCTAAAGAATTTGCCATAAATTTTTAATAGCTACTTTTGCGCTTTCGCATTTATGAACAACAGAAACAAAGGTAAGGCAAAAAACATTTTAGCTTGGTGGTGCCTGCCATTGTTTGTATTATTAACGTATCATTTTGAAGGGTTTGCAACCTTCCAAAATTACGGCTATCAATTTACTCATTCTATACGAGATACACCCCCACCGGTTATTGAAATTATTGATACCAGCAAATTACTTATTAAACCTACAAAGGATAGTATTCGTAAACCTTCTATTAGCGAAGAAAAAAAGCAACCAGTAGATACAACAATGAGTCAACTTGTTGATACCTTCAATTTTAAAACCTCCAAAGATTCATTAACTTCTCCGGTTGTTTACCATGCAGATGATTCTATGGTAATAGATGTGCCAAATGAAAAAATGTATTTGTATGGCAAAGTATCTTCAGTTCAATATGAAGACAACAATTTATCTGCCCCTCAAATACAGTTCGATCAAAAAACAAGCTTGGTAAGTGCTTTTATAAAAAAAGACAGCACGGGAAAAGTTTTATCTTATCCCTATTTTTCTCAAAAAGATTTTCAATCTGTAAGTGATACCATTCGTTTTGATATGAAAACAGGCAAGGGCCTTACAAAAGGTACGTATACAAAGCAAGGCGAAATGTTTGTGTATGGAGAAAAAATAAAGAAAGCAGATACATCTGTTTTTTATGCATTAAATGGCAGGTTTACTACTTGTAATTTAGATACCCCTCACTTTGCATTTATAGCACGTAAAGTAAAATTTGTAAATAAAAAATGGGCTTATACGGGTCCGGTGCATCCAGAGTTTGAAGGAGTGCCGTTGCCGGTAAGTTTGCCTTTTGGTATTTTTCCACTTACACAAGGCAGACGAAGTGGTTTGCTTGCACCAAGTTTTGCTGCAGATGCTCAGCGAGGTTTGGCATTGGAAAATTTAGGGTATTATAAAATAATTAGCCAAAACTGGGATGTAATAACCCGGGGTACTTTATACTCTTACGGCAGTTGGAATTTAAATGTAAACCCACGTTATTTCAGGCGTTATCATTATCAGGGAAATATTGCTGTGGCAGTTCAAAATTTTAAACCATTAGATGAACCCAATACCAAAACCATTAATATACAATGGTCGCACAGTGCAGATACAAAGAGCAGACCCGGCGTAAACTTTAGTGCCAATGTAAACGCCGGTAGTACAAAATACAATTCGCAGGTGCCTACCAATGCAAACCTTAATTTTCAAAACCAGTTAAATTCATCCATTACTTATTCAAAAGTTTGGAAGAATCGCCCTTACAATATTTCAGTAAGTGCAAACCATAACCAGAATTCTGTATCTGGACTTACCAATCTTAATTTGCCAGATATTGCTTTTAATGTAAATACGCTTTATCCTTTTAGAAGAAAAGAACCTATTGGTGATTATAAATGGTACGAAAATTTAGGAATTGCTTACAACGGAAATGCGAGAAGTCTTACTTCTTTTTACGATACTGCAAGAAATTTGGGCGGACAAATTTTAGATAATTTACAGTATGGTGCACAACATAGTATTCCTATCACTTTGGCTTTGCCCCCCCTAGGAGTTTTACAATTAGCACCATCAGTTTCTTATCAAGAAAAATGGTACCAGCGTAAAATTGAAAAACAATTTAATCCGATTAAAAATAAAATAGATACAGTAAACCAAACAGATGGTTTGTTTACCGCTCGGCAAATGTCGTTTGGTTTAAGTGCCTCTACAAGAGTATTTGGTATGTTTGGTTTTGGTGAAAAAAATCGTATAAAAGCCATCAGGCATGAGATCAGACCAAGTTTATCTGTAAATTATTCTCCAAATTTTAATGCCAATAATTATTACAATTTTCGCTACGATGCGGTAGGTAATGTGCAGCCGGCTTCTTTTTTTGATGGAAGTATTTATGGGGCATATAACAACCAGCGATTTGGTGGTTTATCATTCAATGTAGATAATAATATTTCTGCCAAAGTAAGAGACAGAAAAGATACAAGTGCCAAGGCTGATAAAAAAGTAAGTTTGCTGGATGGGTTAAGCTTATCCGGCGCATATAATTTTTTAGCAGATTCATTTCAGTTTTCTACTATTGCTTTACAGGCAAGAACAAATTTATTTGAAAAAGTAAATATCAGTGGGCAAGCCACTTTTGATCCATACCAAACAAATGCACAAGGTAGAAGAATTGATAAATTAGTTTGGAATGACAGGCCATTATCGTTGGGTAATTTAGTAAGCGGTGGTGTGCAATTGCAAACTAGTTTTAAGGGAGGTGACAAGAGTAAAAAAACAGGAACTAACCCTAGTGATGCGCCGCTGAATAATACCGGTGGAATGCCTTTAGATGAGTACCAGCAGGAAGCAGCTTACATTCAAAACAACCCATCAGAGTTTGTAGATTTTACTATTCCTTGGAATGTCGATCTTTCCTATTCGCTGTTGTTTAACAGGCAGTTTGACTTTTTTCAATCAAAATTTAATACAACCCTTTCGCAAGGTGTAACATTTAATGGTGCAGCTAATTTAACACCGAAGTGGAAGGTTGGGTTAAATGGATCTTTTGATATTACCACCAAAAAATTGGGTGTACTAAGCGCCTACTTATCCAGAGATTTACATTGCTGGCAAATGGGAATTAATTTATCTCCCATTGGAAGATCCCGTTATTTCAGTATCAACATCAGCCCAAAATCTCCTATACTTAGAGACCTTAAGATAAATAGAACAAGGTCGTTTACTGATTTCTAACAAACTCTTTCTCCATTATATCAAACACTTTTTTATTTAGCGATTTTGTATCAATATTTTCTGATGATACTGGAGGTAAAAAAATCATATTTAATTTTTGTGGCAAGAGGTAAAATGCTTTGTTGATGGGCATTGCTTTATTGGTGCCGATTATTACACAAGGAATAATTTCTTTTTGTGCATCAATAGCCAATTTAAATGCACCATCGTAAAACGGTTTTAAAGGTTTTCCGGTACGGTTACGTGTCCCTTCCGGATAAATGCACATGTGTATTCCTTTCTTTAAAGTTGCCCTCATTGCTTCATAACTTTTTACTCGACTGTTCTCCTTATTCCTATCTACCATAATACCGCCACGCTTATAAAACCAACTGAATATTGGCACTTTTGCAAAGGAGGCTTTGGCAATTGTTTTATTGCCACCAGGCACAAATGGTGCAGAAAGCGGTACATCTAAAAAAGCGTTGTGATTATATACCACTACATAATTTGTATCTTTTTTAAAATGCTCTCTACCAAAAACTTTTACCGGGCAACCAATCATATACAGCCAGCTCGCCATCCACATACGAGATACCCAAATGAAATAATCCTGTCCTTTTTTTTCATCTTTATATAAGTAAGAAAGCATGGAAGGAATGAAGATTATCAAGAAGGTTACCACAAAACTTACCAGCCCCCAAAAAGCCCAAATTCTTGCAAAAATATTTTTTAATACGGTCATGTATTTTATTGTTTTATGTAGATTTTTAATATAGCAATAAATATGAACGAATGACAAATAATATGGGGTGTCAGCCTGAGGTGCGAATTACATTTATTGTAAAGAAGTTTATGTTCAAATTATTATGGTGTCAGCCTGAGCCTGTCGAAGGCGGGTTAATTTATAGCAACGGGTTCGACAAGCTCACCCTGACAATCTCAAAAAATCGAACTTATGTCATTTGCAAAGAGCATAAAAAATTTATGAGTGCCTCAGACTGACAATATTATAAAATCATAAGTTTATATTTATTTAATCACTAAAAATTTTTTACTATTTTATTTTCCAGTCTATTGGTTGTTCACCGTTTTTAACTAGAATTTCATTTGTTTTAGAAAAATGTTTACTACCCCAAAAACCATTGTGTGCAGATAGGGGAGAAGGATGTGCAGCTTTTAAAATATAATGTCTTGTAGCATCAATAAGCACCTGCTTATCCTGTGCAAATTTGCCCCACAATAAGAAAACAACATTTTCTTTTTCGTCAGATATGGTTCTTATAATAGCATCTGTAAACTGTGCCCAGCCAAATTTTGAATGGCTCATGGGTTCGCCATCTCTCACTGTAAGTGCGGCGTTCAACAACAAAACACCTTGCTGTGCCCAATGGGTGAGGTCACCAAAATCAGTTGGCATTTCTATACCAATATCAGTTTTTATTTCTTTAAAAATATTTACAAGAGAAGGAGGGAGTTTTGTGCCAGGTAATACAGAAAAACTAAGTCCGTGCGCCTGTCCTTTTCCATGATAAGGATCTTGCCCTAAAATAACCACTTTTACTTTATCGAAAGGCGTTTGATTAAAGGCATTAAAAATATTTGATCCCGCAGGATAAACTATTTTACCCGTAGCCTTTTCTGTTTTTAAAAAAGCCACTATCTGTTCAAAATAAGGTTTTGAAAATTCTTCTTTTAAAGCCTCCTTCCAGGTATCATTTATCTTAACGTCCATTATAAAAATATGGGTTCAGCTACAAAAGTATTTCAATCTTGTGTCTAAAGTCTAACATCTAATATCTCTATCCCCATACCAGCGCACTTGCACCCAATATAGCAGCATCACTTTCTTTTAATTCACTAAAAATCAGTTGAACTTTATCTCTAAAAATGGGCAGTAAATTTCTTTCCATACTGTCTTTTACTGGTTTCATTAAAATATCACCGGCTTTTGTAAGTCCACCAAATAATATTATTGCCTGCGGCGAAGAAAACATCACAAAGTTTGCTAGGGCCATACCAAGAATATCGCCAGTACTCATAAATACTTTTTTTGCAAGTGAATCACCAGCAAGTGCAGCATCAAAAACCATTTTGCTATCCAAACTTTCCATTGGAATGTCTCTAAGTACACTCGGCTCATCTGTACCGGTCATGTATTCTTTAGCAGTAATGGTTACACCCGTTGCACTTGCATAACTTTCTAAAGAACCTAGTGAACCTGTATTTGGATGAACTCTACCGCCAGGTACAACAATTGTATGACCTAGTTCTCCCGCAAAACCATCATGGCCAAGTATTAATTCGCCATTTGCAAATATGCCGCTACCGACACCAGTGCCTAGGGTAATCATTATAAAATCTTTCATGCCTCTGGCAGCACCATACATCATTTCGCCAACGGCTGCAGCATTTGCATCGTTGGTAAGTTTAGCTGGCATACCAAATTTTGCAGTAACCAAATCTGCTAAGTGTACAATCCCTTTCCAGTGTAAATTGGGAGCATATTCAATGGTGCCCGTATAAAAATTTCCGTTGGGCGCACCCATACCAATACCCACAATATTTACATCTTTCAGTTTTTCTATTTCGGGCTGAAGCTTTTCGTATAAGGCGTTAATAAAATCATCAATTAAAGGATATGCATCCGTTTTAATAGAACCTTCAAAAACAATTTGTCCACGATGGTTTACAATACCGTATTTGGTATTTGTACCACCAATGTCAATTCCTAT
>JANPIF010000400.1:0-17070 GCA_031424845.1 Ferruginibacter sp. | reverse complement strand
TAATGCTCCACTTAATAACGGAGTATATCCTCGCTGAAAGAAATCCATCATTTTATCAGAGAAATTCGTTTTGTGTTTTGTATTTTTTGAGAGAAATAAGGCACTCATCATTGGAATGTAGGTAAGTGACAATAACAATGCTCCTAAAATTGCGAAGGCTACTGTTTCTGCCATTGGGCGAAACATCTTACCTTCTACACCCTGCAACGATAAAATGGGCAGGTACACAATGAGTATTATAATTTGACCGAAGGCAGCAGAGCTCATCATTTTTTTTGCACTGCTTTCTACCGCTTCATCCATTTGCCCCTGCGTAAGTTTTTCATTGAGCTTTTTAGCACCTAAAAAATGTAAAGTGGCTTCTACAATTATAACCGCACCATCTACAATAAGCCCAAAATCTATAGCACCCAAGCTCATGAGGTTTGCACTCACTCCGAAAAGATTCATCAATGCTAAGGCAAAAAGTAATGATAGTGGAATGGCAGATGCTACAATTAGGCCTGCTCTAAAATTGCCCAAAAACAATACAAGTACAAGGATTACAATTAATGCCCCTTCTATTAAATTGGTTTTTACGGTGTTTATGGCTCTATCAATAAGATTTGTTCTATCTAAAAATGCTTCAATTTCAACATCCGGAGGCAATGACTTTTGAACCGTAATCATTCTCTCTTTTACCAACTCAACAACTGATGCACTATTAGCACCCTTCATCATCATTACAATACCACCTACTACTTCTTTTTCGCCATTGTATGTCATAGCACCATACCGTGGTGGGGAACCAAATTGTACAGTTGCAACATCCCTTATCAAAACGGGTACATTGCTTTGTTTTTTGATTACAATATTTTCAATATCTGCAAAGGTTTTTACTAAACCTACACCTCTTATAAAATAGGCATTTGGCTTTCTGTCAATGTAAGCACCACCTGTATTTTCATTGTTTTTTTCTAATGCGATGAATACTTCTGGCAACGTAACATTCATAGCTTTTAATTTCTCTGGGCTTACAGCAACTTCGTATTGTTTATTTATACCTCCAAAGCCTGATACCTCAGCTACGCCTGCAATACCTGTTAGTTGGCGACCAACAATCCAATCCTGCATGGTGCGTAATTCCATTGCGGAATATTTTGCCTCACTACCCTTTTTAGGGTGAATAACATACTGGTATATTTCGCCTAAGCCCGTGGTAACGGGTCCCATTTCAGGATTGCCCATGCCTTTAGGAATTTCTTCAACAGCTTCTTTTAATTTTTCGCCAATTAGTTGACGGGCAAAATAAATATCTACATCCTCTTTAAATACTACGGTGATTACACTTAGCCCAAAACGGGAGAAGGACCGCATTTCTTCAATGCCTTGTACATTGGATAACGCTCTTTCAACAGGGTAGGTAATAAACTGCTCTACTTCCTGAGCGGCTAAAGTGGGAGCCCTTGTTATTACCTGTACCTGGTTATTGGTTACATCGGGCAATGCATCTACCGGAAGCCGGGATGCACTCCATACTCCCCAAATGATGAGAGCCAACGTCATGACGCCGACAATCAATTTATTTTTTATGCTGAAATGAATTATTTTATTAAGCATTTTTTACTTGATTAATTATTGATCATACCTAATGGATAGACCAATGCCTACAAAAGCTTAAGACTAATTGCAGATAATAAAATTTATTAAAATTGGAATGGATAAACAATGTTCTAACGCTGCTACAGGGGTATGTGCAGTGGAGAAACTTGTTTTGACTACTATAGAAAATAGTAGGTATAGGTTAACTTAATAATTGTGGAGGTTGCCAAATGGGCAATGAGATGCTTGAAATATCAGCATTAATAAATGCTTCTTTTAATGGATTATAAGGCGCTGTTACTTCGCTGATTTGATACAAAGTAGGAGTGTAAACAAAACCTGCGCAACAGGCACAGATGCAAAAAGGAGAGCAAAAATCCATATCGCCGGATGAAGACGATTGATGATTTGCAGAAAGTTCAATCACTCGTTCATCATTTTTAGCACTTACGCCATCTGCACAAGGTGTAATACTTGCGAAGAAAACAATAAATGCCATTATGAACGTAAAAAATTTCATTGGCTGTAAAAGTACTTTAATAATTTTTTTAAAGTGTAGACTATTTTTGTAGCGTTGTTGCAAAGGGGTGCTTTTTTAACGATTATGAGTTATTTGAGCAACAAGATTTATCTTCCTGTATAGGTGGGCAAGGCACATTACCATAAGTACAAAATACACAACAATCACCTTCTTTGGGTTTTAGTAATGTATTACAATTGGTACAGGTATAAAAGAACTGACAAGCATCTGTTGGCATTGTTTCTTCTTTTTGAAAACTGCAATGTGGGCATGTGATAGTAGACTGTAATGTGATTGTATTTGCCATTTTATTTTGGGGTATCTATTATTTTATAATTAAGTGCTTTATAACCTGTATTATTTATTGCTTCTTCGATTTTTGTGATATCTACAATTGATTTATCAAATGTGATTACGCTGTTTTTATTTGCATAAGATGTTGCATAAGCAATCACTCCTTTTAGTTTTGATAATTCGATGTTTACATGCTCCTCACAAGCCTCACAAGTCATTCCTTCTATATTGACGTTAACTTGTTCTTTGTTATTGACTATTGCCACAGGCACAGCCTGCACTTTTGGTTTTGGATAAAGCATTGTTGCATAAAGTGGAAACGTCATCATTACAACTGCGCCTATTGTTATAATGCTAAGAAAACCTTTTGATTGTAAGAAAGTAGGTTTTTTTGAGGGTTCACAATTGCAATCATCCATTTTAGATGTAGGCTTTAACTGCTGATACCATGCAAAGATTAATACGATAATTGATAAACCAATTAGATATGGTCTTGCAGGAGCAATCCAAGAGAAGTTAGCTGCCATACTACTACTTCCTGCAAGCAGTGCCAATAATGGTGTAACACAACAGAGTGATGCAGCAAGTGCTGCAAAAATACCTACGCCTGCAACTGCTTTGGATGAGGTTTCCTGCTTCATACTTTTTGCCTTTTACGGTTTACAATAGTTATGTGCTCAAACAAAGGTTTAATAATTTCCAAATGCTCTTCCTTCAGTGAATAGTAAATGGTTTGTGCATTTCTACGGGTTTGTAAAATGTTGCCATCTTTCAGTTTGCGTAAATGTTGGGATACTGCCGGGATAGTCATTTCTAAAATATCTGCCAAATCACATACACATAATTCATTCTCCTCTTCTAAAAGATATAAGATTTTTAGGCGTACATCATTGCCTGCAAGGCTTAATACTTGGCTTAGCTTGCTTAAAGAAGTATCTGCCTTTTGAAGTTTCTTTTTACATGCCCCAATTTGTTCCTGATCTGCGTAGGTGCGTATACAAGCTATTTCCATATAGCAAAGATAAGTACTTAAGCAATTACTTAAATAAGAACATCTATCTTTTAACTTTTTACTATTCTTGGGTTTTTATTTTTTTGTGGTGACTTTCTTCGGCGTTGGAAACATTCCACTTGTATATTTATCGTACAACTCAAACAAAAACTCAATACGCTTTGTTTCGTTGGGGTATGGTTGGGAGCGGTAGCAAAGATCTACTGCTTTATCTAATGCCTGATGGGCTTTTACCAATACCGGTGGCATAGTGTTAGGGTCGTACAAAATGCAAAACTTGCCTCTGGGGTTAGAGTTTATTACGTTGATGCGGCTCCTCCTACATGTAGCTATAATATAAACAGCACCCATAAAATCTGCTAACTTGTGTTATGTTCAATTATTTGATGGCTTACCATCTTAAACTAAAGTGAAAGGTAAAGTCTTGATAAAATTAAAACCAAATTAATTTTGCTTTACCTTGTACAAACCATCACAACGACATTCTATATGTTTCATTTTGACAAAGATTTTGGACTCTTTATTGGAAAACTTAGCGAAAATAAATTTCATAAACATTATGCGTTGCAAATTAGTATTTCCACAAAATCAAATCTAATACTCTCTGTAAAAAACGGAACTGATATTGTGAATAACGTAGTCCTTATAAATTCAAAGATTGAACATAGGTTGATTAGTGATACTATTCAATTAACCATACTTATAAATCCATTAAGTGCGATTGGACACCAATTACACATAAGATTGCGCAACTCTAATGATAACAAACCAAATGATAAACTTGCAAGTGAATTGATGGGTTTATTTGAGGAATTTCAAAGTGGATATATAACATTTGAGCAACTGTGTAGTTTAATTACACAAACATTTACACAGTACAAATGTAATTGTGAATTAGAAAATCATTTACAAGAAGAGAGAATTGTAAAGGAAATCGATTTTATGGATAAAAATTTTGAAAAGGTTTTGAGTTTAGAAGAAGTTGCCAAATATTGCTACTTATCACCAACACGTTTCTTGCATTTATTTAAAGAAAAGACAAACCTGAATTTTAGAAGGTATCAACTCTGGAATAAAGTGATAAAATCACTTCCTCATCTTCAAAAAAATTCAATTACTGACACCGCTTATACTTTTGGTTTCTCTGACAGTTCGCACTATACAAGAACATTTATTGAAACCTTTGGCGTTACACCAAAGTTTTTTATACCTCAAAAATAGCCTGTTTATACAATTTTAAGTTTGAATTGGTTGGCAGTTTTGCTGTGTAATTAAATCTTAAAATAATGAGCCATCTAATTAAAGGAAACTTAGCACCAAACTTCGAGTATTTATGTGCTTTTGATAAAACATCAAAATCATATCTTGAAGAATGTCAAAATAAGAAAAGTGTAATATACTTTTTACGGTATGTGGGATGCTTAGTGTGTCAGCTTGATATTAAACGAATCAATGATAGCATTGCTTCATTCAGCAATAAAAATGTTGAAGTATTTGTTGTTATACAAAGTTCGATTGAGAGCATTGAAACTTACAATACAGTGCAAAAAATCAATTTTAGACTGGTTTCTGATTCATCTTCTCAAATCTATAAACGCTATTTGGTAACTAAGGGAAATGTATTTCAATTTCTGCATCCTAATTCAATACCAAAAGTTTTTAAGTCATTAAAATCCGGCTTTCGCCACGGAAAATTTGAAGGAGAGGAAACTCAGCTTCCTGCGGTTTTTATAGTAGATGAGAACCACATAATTAAATACAGTTATTATGGTAGCTATATAAGCGATTTGCCTGCAATTGATGAAATACTCCAAAAAATATAAATAGCCAATTTATACAATTTTAAGTCTTTAATGCCTCGCAATTTTGCATTGTATAAATCATTAAACAATGAAAAAAATAATATTCATCATGCTTTTACTTATTCAAGTGAATGCATACTCACAATCAGAAATAAAAACTATGAACAATTACCTAAAAGAAACACCTATTTTAAATTACTCCGATAGTTCAATTCAGACATTAGTTAAAAGTAAAAATTGGTTAACTATGGACACATTAACCCGTATAAAGGCAGTTTATAATTTTGTTAGGGATGATATTAAATTTGGCTACAACTTGTCGGACGATATAACTGCAACAGAGGTTTTAAATGATGGTTATGGTCAATGTAACACAAAGGCGACTTTGCTAATGGCACTTTTACGGGCAACAGGAATACCTAACAGAATACATGGATTTACTATTGACAAGGCATTACAAAAAGGTGCAATCAGTGGAATTTGGTATAAACTGTCGCCAAAAAACATTGTTCATAGTTGGGTTGAAATTCTTGTAAACAATAAATGGTATTTTCTTGAAGGTGTTATATTAGATAAGGATTACTTAACCAAATTACAGGAAAGGAACAAGAATTACAAGACGACTTTTTGTGGTTATGGTGCTTATACAGACAATTTTGCAAATCCACCTATTGATTGGAACTTTAACCATACTTACATACAAGACAAAGGAATAAATCAAGACTTTGGACTATTTGATACACCTGATGAATTTTATGCTAATCATCAACAAGAACTTGGTGCATTTAAAAAATTCGTATTTCGGAATATCGTTAGAAATAAGATGAACACAAATGTTGAGCGAATCAGAAACAGTAGGTAGGGGAGATGGGTATAAGCTTAATAAAGGATAGGCAATAGTAAGCATCTGTTAATGTAAGACATGCCAAGTAGAACCCTTAACTGGATAGCCTCTATTAATTAGCTAAATATTGAGAAAGATTTTTTAAATACTCCGCTACCTTGATAGCTTTGCAAGTATTACAAATCGGCTTACTGACACTAATATCTTGACCGGTATTTATTCTACTACACTTTAAACAATAATTTTCTTGTTCGTAAATATTGATCTTCTCTTTTAAAAAGTCTTCACATTCCTTGCAAAAGGGAGATGCTAAATTAAATTTGATAGACTGTTTACAATGAATACAATATCCGATAGTAGGAGTAAAACTTTCAGGCTCTGTCATTATAGTATCTTAAAAATTATAAAATTTGAATAATTAGTTAACTAATTTAAGTACTTTTTTTTAAATTTCTTTTCTGTTGGAAACATGCCACTTGTGTATTTATCGTACAACTAAAATAAAAACTCAATACGCTTTGTTTCGTTGGGGAAGGATTGTGAACGGTAGCAAAGATATACTGCCTTAACTAATGCCAAGGGGCTTTTACAAATTTGGTATGTTAAAAAAGAAAGCAAGCCATGACAGCTTGCAATCTCTAACCTAAAAACCAAGATTTAATTTCGTTATGGTTAATAGAGTTTTATTTCTTTTCAATGGTTTTTGAGATTTAAAAGAGCGAAACACATATCATAAGAAACTCTTTAAAAAAGAGAAAGAAAATAAAGCATAACTCTTTATCTAATGGAGCTAACTAAGAAACCAATTTTGGAATTTGTTCTCTTGACACCATTTAATTTGTTCTACAAAATGAAAAGCGTTGACTGACTTTTCTAAAAAGTTATCTATGTAAGAGCTCTTATTTACTCCTGTGAAAAGATTAAATAATTTCCAAAGATTAATGTTACCCAATTCATCTTTACAAAAGCTGTTGTCTCTATAAAAGTCTTTACATACTGCACCAATTTGATTGTCCCCAAATAATAGGGGAGTGATGTCTTTTTTAATTTCAAGTGGTAAATTATGGTACATTCTACATCTACCAATGATCTGGGCAAACTGTGTTTCTGTAATGCTGTAAGCTTCAAGTTTTCTTAGATTTTCTAAATGATAACTTGCATTATATTGCTCAAGCATCATCTTTATAAACATCTGAAGCTGCCCGAGGCTTTTAACTTTCAAAAGCTGTGTGTAGCCATCTGACCAAACACAAAGATTCAAACAAACTTTATTTGTAAAACCTACGAATACTTTAAAATGTTCATCGCTTCCTTGCTTACCATAGAAATTATCTAAACTGTAAGATTTTACACCACCAATTGAAAGGGATAAAGTGTTGCCTCCTATTTCTGCAGAGATAGAAGGTATTTCTATTACAAAAGCCATTCTTTCATAATACAATGTTTTTTCATTCTCATTTAGATCAATAGCAGCCTTATTTTTGGCTTCGGGAACTCTACCCTTAATAGGATGTGAAACTCTTATACTTGGCTGTAATATCGTTTCCATTGGATAAATTTTTTTGGCAACATCAATTGTGGCTTTAATAAAATCAGCATGAGAAATAAGAGGCTCATTGTCCTTAATAAACACAGGAATAATGTGGTTATTCTTTATGTCTTCAAAGGTTGTTGATGTTGTATTTGCAATTATGAATGCATTTTCAGATGAGGTTGTATTAGGTTCATCCTCCGGGTATGCTATTTTAACTATACCATTTGTTTGTGCAGGTTTAATTTCTAATAATTCCATTCGTTGAAGTTTTTAAATGTTTAGAAATGTGAGTTGTTTGATCAGGTTGAAGAGTTTCTAATTGTATGCGCTTTTGTGAGAAAAGAGTAGAATGCTTTGTTTTAATAAAAGAAGACTGTTGTTTATAAAGGGCTTTTAACTCTTCAATAGTTTTACTGTCCATGATCAATTGTATTAGTTCGTCATCAGCATTGATAGCTTCTGTTACAAAAGCTCCTTCGTTATTCCATGCAATTATTTTCTTTCCTGTTTCAGATGTAATTACAAACTCAGGATGGTCAGTAAACAATCCTGTGCGATCTTTTGAAGCTCTAACTAAATGCTTATCATTTATAACTTCAAAAGCGATGGTCATCTCATACTCGTACCCATCTCTGATCTCATCCTCTAAGCCAACTTTCTCCACTTTTGTTTTCCCCGAATCAGTAGTCATATTATACCCCTGTTTTTTCCTATTGGTTGTTATTATATGGCACCGTGACTGAAGTATTGCAGCTAACCATTTTTGATAAAGGGGAGTAACCTTAATCCAATCCTGATACTTTCCCCCTAAAGAGCTTTGGTATTCTAATAGTCCACCTTTGCCCTTCCATACATGGGTAATACTATCAATAATGATGACCTCTATGCCACTATCCTCGCATATGTTGATAGCTTGAATGTATCTCTCAGGAGTATAAGGGGGAGCTAATGAAATAGTCTTAAAAGGGCCTAAATGAGCATATAGTGATGCTGACTCATTTTCAGTGTCAATCACGCCAATTTTAGTCCAATCACCTGTCATTCCATAGGCTATAATTAAGGAGCCATAAGTTTTGCCAAATCCACTTGGAGAGGCAATGTTTATTTTGAGTTTTACTCGCTTTCGTTCTGCATTTTGTAGTTGCATAATTTTAAGTTTTATTTGTTTTAAATATTTTTTGTGAATAAAATCGTTCATTCAACAATTGATCATCCTTTAGCTTTTTTTGAGAGTCTAATTATTCGGAGATTAACAACACAAATTCATGCTGATTTCAAAGACCTTTGCGTTCAGCAGGGGGGATATTTTATGCCCGTTCATCCTTATAATGGCTTGAACAATGAGGAAGTATTTTTTGTTGACATTGGAAAGCCTGAAGACATGAATGTCAGCTCTTATTCATTTCATGATTATGTCTCTGGTAGATTGCGATTAGAATTTAATCTGGCTATTACAAATTTTGACAAACATTATTTTAGTTTGGAAAGCCTCCACCAAGGACAATTTTGTAAATCAATGTCAGCCACGATCGATTCCTTGTTGACCTTATTAGACAACGATAATAAGTTTTATGATCAAAGAATAAAGGATATTCTACTTGAGTTAAAAAAGCATGTTCATCATAAAAGTGAAGAAGTAAATGTCCCTGATGAATTTGGGACAGAAATAACCGCTAACAACGTTTTTGAATTTAAACTCAATAACAAAAGAAGTATAGTTCGAGACCTTTATAATGTTCTTGAGAATCTCCATTTTTTTGATGAAAATTTTGATCAATTTCAAACTTTTTATCAAGTTTTAACTTCAGAAACTATTATTCATAATACGCAGTTAAAAGTCTTTTGCTCAAATTATAAAGCTGCTTATATTTTTAGAAAAATTGAGCCTTTATTTCACAAATTAAGTTTCAGCACTATCGGAGAAGCAAACATTTTTTATAATAAGCAGGGCAAGGCTTTTAAAGAAAATGATCTATACAAAGCATTAAGTAAGTTTAAACGTGAATATGTCAATAACCCGGATTTAATTGCAGACATTGATGAACTCATCAACACATTATTGTAACTACTAAAAGGTAAGATTAATCTTACCTTTTTTCTTACCTCAATCTCACCATCTTACCATCTATTTTTTAGGTGGTATTTACTTTTGTCTTATCGATATAATAGAGTGGATCCACTCATTTTTTTAATTATAAAAATTAAATAAATGAGAACACAAAATGACACCATACAAGGTGAGTTCTTTGAAAATTTACGATTAGCCAGTGATTTTAAAAAAAGGTACAAGCGTAAAAGGTATAAACCATATAAGTTGTATGTACCGCAAAATTTAGATTTGGATAATATTTTAAGAGATTATCCCCCAAACTTTAAGGGTCTTCCTAAAAATTACTCAAATTACAGAAGTAAATTTTTGTATATACTTCATCTTATAAACTCAATTCCTAACAGTAAAAGCAATTTTGACTTTGATGAACACTTCGGATTTATTCCTGTTAACAAAGAATATTTACAAAGCAGAATACATGAATATAAATTATATATTGACTATTTAATAACTCATGGAATTATTACAGAAGGTACAAGTTATATCCCTTTAAAAAGATCAAGAGGATTACAGTTCTCTCCAAAATATAGAACCCCTGTAAAAAGTGTCACCATAACATGTAATTCACTAATAAAAAGTATAGTCACAAAAAATAAAAACAGAAATTTAGAAAGAGAAGAGAAACTTTCATTTTTATTTGAATGGTTTAATAAATTACTGACCATAAATGATGACCAAGCAATAAAATTCATACATGATAACCACAATGAAGCGTTTAAAAAAGTAATTGCAAAGAGAGAGAAGAAAAAATATTCGCTAAAGTATAAACTCTTGCTGCCAAGTGTTTCCGAAGTTGTTAGATTAGGCAATATCTCAAAATTGCTAACTATAACACAGATAAAAGAAGCAAACTACAATTTTATTTTAAAGATTGATTCTACAACAGGAAGATTACATAGCCCACTTACTCGTTTAAAGAAAGAGCTTAGAAAATTTCTAAAATACAATGATAAAACTCTTGTAAGTATAGATATAACTAATTCACAGCCATTAATGTCCTTAATCATTTTAGATTTTGATATTTTCATGAGATTGAATGTAAAAGACTTAATTTCTAAATACAATCCGTCATATAAGGATAAGGTATTAGTTGATCAAGATAACATAAAACACATATCTCCATCTCCTTCTTATACTATGTTAGTAAATTTGATCAATAAATTAAAAAACAAAGGTGATATAATTGAATATAAGAGAGCTATTGTAAACGGTAATTTTTATGAAAGGTTTGGAGAAATACTTTTAGAAAAAAAATTAATCCCTTTTGAAATATTATCAATTGAAAATCTTGAGAAAAGAAGTCAACAAATAAGAAAATTCGCTAAGATCGCTACATTTCAATCTTTGTTTGATACTACCAGGGCACATTACTACAATAATGTTGTTAAAGCTTTTAAAGCCTGTTTCCCTCATGTATATATGATTTTCCAACAGGTAAAATCAGGTCATAGAAAAGTTTTACAAAATGGAAAAACAATTAGAGAAAGTGCCTATAATACCTTGGCATGTATATTACAGAGATTTGA
This sequence comes from Ferruginibacter sp., assembly GCA_031424845.1. Taxonomy (GTDB): domain Bacteria; phylum Bacteroidota; class Bacteroidia; order Chitinophagales; family Chitinophagaceae; genus Ferruginibacter. The sequence continues at coordinate 5,847 of JANPIF010000400.1, read as the reverse complement.
ATCATACTTAGTATTAGAAAAAATTTGTGTAGAAATAAACGAAATGGATCCAAATATTCCAATTTTTACTATCCATGATTCTGTTGTCACCATAACTGATCATAAAGATAAAGTCAAGCAAATTTTTTGTAAAAATGTCACTGAACTTCTTGGCGTTAATCCGTGTTTGGAAATTGAAGAATGGTATTAAGTTGTATAATAGAGGCAAATTAAACTTGCCTCTATTTTAATTTTTCCATTAACCCTTTCATATCTCTTCCGATTTTCTCATCATGTACTTTCGCATAAATTTGTGTGGTGCTTAGCTTTGTATGTCCAAGCATTCTGGACACAGTTTCTAATGGTATACCATTGCCTAATGTTATAGTAGTTGCAAAACTGTGCCTTGCTAAATGTGTCGTCAAATTTTTAGTTATACCTGCCAATTCTTGTATTATTTTCAAATTATCATTCATTTTTTGATTGGATAACACAGGTAACAAAGGGTGGCTTATTTCTCCCCCAAACCCGTATTTTCTAAGAATTTTTAATGCAGGTTCTAATAAAGGAACAGAAAAAGGAATTTTAGTCTTTTGTCTGTTCATTTTAATCCAAAAAATATTGTCACCTTGATCTACTATATTTATGATAGACAGTTGTTGCACATCAGAATAACTCAAGCCGGTATAGCATTGAAACAGAAATATATCTTTTACATTATTTAAGACATTTCGATTTAGTTTCAAATTTTGTATCATGTTAATTTCATTTAAGTCAAGAGCAGTTTTGGTTACAGGGGTGTATTCTAACTTATAATTAGCGATGGGGTTATTTACTATAAAGCCCTTTTTAACTCCTTCATTTACTATTTTCTTAAGTCTTTGAAGCTGCTTATTAGCCCCATTCATCTGGCAGCTTTTTTCAGTTGTTAAAAAAGTAAAAAATGCTTCACAAAAGCTATAATCTACATCCTTTAAAGGGATATCTTTTCTTTTTAAATAGTAGGGTACGAATTCAGTTAAATATTTGAGGCTCGTTTTATAATTTTTGTAACTTCCCTTACTGTATTTAATCCCAATTAAACTTTCAAAGTTTATATTATGAGCAACGACAGTTTCCAATAGTGAATGTGACTTAATAACCTCAGTTTTGCCAATGATAGCAAATTTTAGGTTGGAGGCTGACATCTCAATATTAGATGCCACAATCTTTGAATAAGCATAATAAATTCTGCTTTTAAAAGACTCAATCGCATTTTTGATGATTTCGTTTTGTTTATCTTTTTGTTTAGGTAATTCCTTTCTACCATCCCAATCAGTGCTTTTAATTTTATGATTTAAGGATAGCATAAGAACTTGACCATTTATATTTATTTTGGCATAAATGGGAACACAGTTGTTTTTATCCCTTCTATTAGTTCTTACAATAAAATGAACACCAAATGTGTTTTGACTCATATGTAAATGATTTTAAGATTTGTAAAAATTGTCTGTCTTCCCACAAGAATTTATAAGGGAGTCTGGTCTTAGGTTGGTAGTCTATTTGGTCTCAGAAAGCGTACTAAGGTTTTCGCTTTTAAAGAATTTATTGGACTTTCTATTTGTAAATGATATGTAAATAGGATAAAACAGTTGAATGCAAACACTAAAAAACCTTTCTGAAACTAATCAAAAAGGCTTAACCGTCGGGTGGACAAGATTCGAACTTGCGACCCCTAGACCCCCAGCCTAGTGCGCTACCGGGCTGCGCTACCACCCGAAAATTTATGGGTGCAAATGTATAAGAATATTTTAAAGAGAAAAACACTACTCATTTTTCTTGTGTACAAATCGAATCGTTCCGCTTTTTTTAAGATCGGATGTGATTCTTACTTCGTACCTTTTATTGCCGTCTCTTACAATCATAAGTGCGGTATTGGGTGGTAATGTACCAAGGTTATCTGCATACATCACCAGTTCATTTACTTCATCTACAGGTACTGGTATTTCCAGCATAATAGGAGCTTGGCTTAACCTTTTGTGAGCAAGTAAAACTTTGCCATTGTAAAACAACGACACACTGTCACCATCTACATCTCCATTATCGTACAGTTCTAATTTTACGGTAGCATTTTCTACAGTTACGGTTTGTAAAATGGCGGTGTTTCTTATTTCAAAACCCGGTGCTATAATTTTATCTATACGAGGGATAATTTTTGCAATAGGCTCTTTTATAGGGCTGTCTTTTTTTGCAACCACAATAGGTTGTTTTGTTATCGGTTTTTCAGGAGTTACAATGGTTGGCTTTTTTGTAACTGGTTTGGTGGTAGCTGTAGTATTTGTTTTAGGAATTGGTACCACATTTTGTTTGGGTTTTATGGTGGCTACAGCAGGCTTTTCAGGAGCAGAAAAAGGATTATTTTTTACTTTATTGGTTTTTGCCAAAGGCGAAATATCTGTCAACTGCCTTTTTGAAAGTAAGGTTGTACCGTATCCAGTTCCTGCATTTCGAGGATCTTGCCCTGGTGCAGGGTTCCATGTACCTTCTAAAATTTCGTTACCTGCTTCTTTTCTCCATGTAAGTTTATGTACCTGAAAACTGTTTGAAATATTTACTGGCACATTTGTTTTTGTACGAGCTACTTCTGTTACCTCCAGGTATTTTTTCTTTCTATCTAATGTTCCCTCGAGTTTACAAATTGTATAGTACTTTTTTCCACCGTCAGAAAAATAAGTGTACGAATATCCACTTACATTATCGCCATCCACATCAATATCCACTACATAATCACACCTGTCTCCACCCCAGTTTGTAAGGGAAGTACTTCTATCAATAAAACCTCCTTTCCATTGCCCCTGAAAATTTTGGGCTCCACAAATCGTTACCACAAAAACAAGCAATACAGTAATTAAATATTTATTCATCTATTAAATAAATTGTTTTGGCAAAAGTATATTTTAAATACTTTTATAAGTATTATTTAAAGGTAAGTATTAGCAAAGAGTTCGTTAAATTTGCCTCTCATAAAAAGAACATTAATTACCAAAATGAATATTAATATAACACTGCCGGATGGTTCTGTAAGAGAATACGAAAAAGGCGCAAGTGCTATGGATGTAGCAAAATCGATTAGTGAAGGGCTTGCACGCAAAGTGCTGGCTGCAAATATAAATGGCGAAGTGTGGGATGCTACCCGTGCCATTAATGAAGATGCTTCTTTAAAATTATTAACCTGGGACGATGCGGAGGCAAAATCTACCTTTCGCCATTCTACTGCACATTTAATGGCAGAAGCGGTGCAATCTATTTATCCTGATGTAAAATTTTGGGTTGGTCCGGCAGTAGAAGCTGGTTTTTATTATGATATGGATTTGGGAGATAATGTGCTTACCGAAGAAGGATTGTTAGCTGTAGAAAAGAAGATGGCTGAACTTGCGAAAAAGAACAGCGCTTTTGAAAGAAAAGAAATAAGCAAAGCTGATGCGGTGGAATATTTCACTAAAAAAGGTGATGAATACAAATTAGATCTGTTATCAAACTTGGAAGATGGTGGCATTACATTGTATACCCAAGGCGAGTTTACAGATTTGTGCCGTGGTCCGCATATACCCAATACTTCATTTATAAAAAGTATAAAACTTACCAGCGTATCTGGCGCATTTTGGAAGGGCGATGAAAAAAACAAACAGCTTACACGTGTGTATGGTATCTCTTTCCCTAACCAAAAAGAATTGGATGAGCATTTATTAATGCTGGAAGAAGCCAAAAAAAGAGACCACCGGAAATTGGGTAAAGAGCTTGGCATTTACACGATGGACGATGATATTGGGCAAGGACTTGTGTTGTGGATGCCTAATGGAACCATTATTATTGAAGAGTTGGAAAAACTGGCAAAGGAAACTGAAAATGCGGGTGGCTATAAGAGAGTAGTTACACCACATATTGCCAAAGAAAATTTATACCTCACCAGCGGGCATTTACCTTATTATGCTGATAGTATGTACCCGCCAATGGAATTGGATGGTACAAAATATTATTTAAAAGCAATGAACTGTCCGCATCATCATAAAATATTTGATGCTGAGCCAAAGAGCTACAAAGACCTACCGTACCGCATTGCAGAGTATGGTACTTGCTATCGTTATGAGCAAAGCGGCGAATTATTTGGGTTGATGCGTGTCCGTTGTTTGCATATGAATGATGCTCATATTTATTGCAGTAAAGAGCAATTTGCGCAGGAGTTTAAAGCAGTAAATGATATGTATCTTAAATATTTTAAAATATTTGGGATAGAAAAATATGTAATGCGTTTAAGCCTTCACGACCCGGCAAAACTGGGTGAAAAATATGTGAATGAACCTGAACTTTGGTTGGAAACAGAAGAGTTGGTCCGCAGTGTGTTAATAGAAAATAACATTCCATATGTAGAAGTAAAAGGTGAAGGTGCGTTTTATGGTCCAAAAATTGACGTGCAGATTTGGAGTGTGATTGGAAGAGAATTTACATTGGCTACAAACCAGGTAGATTTTTCGCAAGGCAGAAGTTTTAAACTTTCTTTTACCAATAAAGACAATACACCCGAAGTTCCTTTAATTATTCACCGTGCGCCATTGGGTACACATGAGCGCTTTATCGGTTTTTTGTTAGAGCATTACGCAGGTAAATTACCTACATGGATTGCACCTTTGCAGGTAAAAATTCTCCCAATAAGCGATAAATTTATGGATTATGGAGAAACGGTGTTGCAAAAGCTAAGAGATGCCGGTATTCGTGCAGAAATAGACGACAGAAACGAAAAAATTGGTAAGAAAATTAGAGATACAGAATTGGCTAAAGTGCCATACATGCTCGTTTTTGGCGAAAAAGAAATAGAAAACAATGCAGTAGCTGTGCGTAAGCAGGGCAAAGGCGACCAAGGTGTAAAAAACCTCGATGAATTTATAAATGAAATTTCTGGGGAAATAAAAGAGCGCAGAGGAGAATAATTTAGTAATTTTAACCAATAATGGCAGATTAATCATTAAACAAACAAACAGTTGCAAAAAGCTTTTACCTGCCAAAAGTTAATTGCAAAATAAACACAATGGCATTTCCACCACGGCCGCCCCGGGGAGCGTTTAATCCTCGTTTTAAAAAAGAACAACAACAGGAACACCGTACCAATCATCTTATTAAAGCTTTACAGGTACGCTTGGTTGGGGAGAACATTACTCCTGGCATTTACTCAATTGCAGAAGCTACAGGCTTTGCAAAAGAGCAGTTTTTAGATCTTGTAGAAATTTCTCCTGGTGCTACACCTCCTGTTTGTAGAATTATTGACTACAACAAATTTCTCTACGAAGAAAAGAAGAAGAAAAAAGAAATGAAAGCGAAATCCAAAACCAGCGAGGTAAAGGAAATTCGTTTTACGCCCAATACAGATGACCACGACTTTGACTTTAAGGTAAAACATGCCGAGAAGTTTTTGGAAGATGGCAACAAAGTAAAAGCGCATGTACAGTTTAAAGGTCGTGCTATTATGTTTAAAGAAAGAGGGGAGTTGTTGTTGTTAAAATTTGCAGATGCTTTAAAAGATGTTAGTGCGCTAGAAGGCTTGCCAAAGCTAGAAGGAAAGCGTATGCAGGTAATGCTTGCACCACGAATTATTAAGAAAAAATCGGGTAACGAATTGGGTAAACTACACAAAGAAAAACCTGCAGAAGAAACTGCACCGGTTTCTGTAGAAGAAACTTCGCCATCAGAATAAGGTTTATAAAATAGTTGTAAAGGTTGTCTATTTATTAGGCAACCTTTTTTAATGCCGTAACTTTTTAAAAAAACATTTTATGTTTTTAATTGTGTTTTTCTGGACATTAGTTCTATGTGCATCTTCATTGGCGTCGCACGTTT
>JANPIF010000399.1:0-22499 GCA_031424845.1 Ferruginibacter sp. | reverse complement strand
CCTTTAGAACCGTTTACACATACACAGCCGATGCAGCCTGCGTTTCCGCCACCACCGCTAGCGCCAAACATGTGACCAATATCATAATTTGCTTCGCCAATGTTATTGGTTAATGTGGTTTGTAATTGTGCATTCCACTGGCTTAATGTAGTGGAGTATGGATCTGTAGATGAATTATAATAAATAACAGCGGTTGTATTTGCTATAAGGTTTAAATGTAGTGCTAAATCTTTTTCATACACACCATTGCAACGTGTAAGTGTATTGTTGAAAGCTGCTAATACCAAACTTACTTGTGAGGCACTAGTTGCACCAAAATAGTTTGAATATTCTGCATTGCAGGATTGTGCAAGGCGCAAGGTTTTTAAATCACCGCCGCTTCTTGCAGCAATATTTAAATTACTTACCTGTGTGTTTAAACCGATGGCTAAATCTGCATCGGGTGTGGAGCATCTCCATGGCAATTCTCCCTTTACCCTTTGCGATTTAAAAACAGCATATACATTATGGTCTTGTGAATAGGGCTCAATAAATTCATTTTCTTTTTCTGTTCTAAAAACCATTGTTTGTATGCCCTGTGGCGAAACGCTGAATTTTAATATTGCAGATTTGTCTGTAATTCCTCTACCTGAATAAGCACGTATTTGAGGAAACTGCGCCTGCAAATCAGGTTCAAAATTAGAGGCTTCTACTATTTCAAATTGCTCCAAATTGCCATCAGCATTTGGTAAGGTGATAATGGTGGAATGTTTTGATGTGTTGCCAACTACTGAAAATACTGCTTGCCTAAAAGCAGTACTGTTTAAACTGAACAACTGAAACTCTTTAGGAAATGATGATCTGCCAACAGCTTTATCTGTGATGATGCAATTGCGGTTTGCGGTTTCTGCAGACCAGAAATTATCTGACTGGGCAAAACCAGCAGTAAAAAAACCTGCCAATACAATAGAGAGTAAAACAATTTTTTTCATAATAAATATTTAGTTAAAAAATGATTGGGTTTCTAAATATAATGTTAATACAAAAGACAATTGAATGGAGGAACTAACAAAATCTAGATTTTTTTTGTAGTACTTTTAACAGCCTTATAAATAATTTACTAACGCACGCATTTACAGTTTAATAAAAAAATTTATTAAGGTAGATTAGTATGGTAAAAGTTTTTTTTTGATTGTTTTTTGGAAAAAGGGGAATGTTTTTGGGAAAGTGGTGGTTAACTACAAACGAATTACGCGGTGAATCTGTACCTACAATAAACGCCAGAAGAGACAATGTAATTTGTATCTATCTAAAAAAAATAATTATATTTCTTATCAACTTTTAGGCTCTTGCTGAACCTTACTGCGAAGTAGAATTCGCAAATAAAACGCCGACTATTTCTTTTTAATAGTTGTATCAAAAAATTCAAGTTCTTTTTTGCTCACCCATTTAATAAATTTAGCAATGTCTTCATGCTCCTTCAGCCTATCTACAGTATGATAATAATTCTTTAGTTCTGTTTCTGAAAAAACGGCATGTACTTTTGCCTGGCAAATTTTATGCATCGGCACGGTAGGTGAATCCTTGCCGCCCTTGCTTGGCGGTATCAAATGATGTCGCACAATTGGTTCAGCCAGTTCACGGTTGCAGAGGGGGCACTTATCGGTATCGGGCATTGCTTGTTTTCTTTGGCGGTAAAGATATCCAATTAACATTGCGATTCCTGATAAGACTTATGTTGAAATCTTAATCTTTTTGCAAACAGCAAACAGCATGGTGGTGGTACAATGACTTTTTTTATAAAGTCAAATTTTCCATGGCAAAATCAGATCCACACTCTACATACTGTTAAAGGAAGTTTGACGCAACGTTAGGTGAGCGCCGAGAAATTGTTGTGTAGTAAAAAAAGTTGAAAAAGTTTTCTTAATATACCTGGGGTATGATTATTATACATTCATTAAATAAAAAGATTTCATCTTAAGGCATTATCATTTCTCCAAACCACACAAGCCAAAATAAATAACCAACTGTGCCACCAAATAAGCCCGCAGCAATAAAACTAATTCGTTTATTGGATGGAATAATTTTGAACAATATAAAAAGTGCAATGGCAAATGAAATCAGTGCGGTTGATAAGGCTAGTGTACCTTTGGTTAAACCTAATGAGATGGCTAACCCAATTTCATCACCTTCGGTACTAAATTTCCCATTAAAGAAAAAGCCCAGTACCCATGTAAATAAATTTACAAATTGCCTAAGCCAAAACAGCGAAAGAAAAATACAAAACCATTGAAACAGGTTTATGTTATTGTTTTGGTTAATTTTCTTTTTTTGATTTAGCAAAAGCAATAATCCCAATATGCCTGTAATTATTGTTTGTAAAGGCCCACCCATAGTTATCCAAAAACTATCTTTCATATGTCTTTTCTGAATAATCTTGAACTTTTCTTTTTGTGGAAAATCCATATTTGTTTCAACTTGTTTAGCATAAGTTGTAAATACAGAATCAAGAAAAGGTCTTGTACTTTCATCGTCCCACTCGCAGAAGCCATAATGTATGCTGGATGAATAGCCTAAAGATTTTGCTACTGCATAATGTCCAACTTCGTGAGAAACTGTGCCTACAATTACTGAAATAAAAAATGCTAAGGATAGCAGTAAGAAAAGTTTTATGTCAAACTTGAAGGGTAGCAAAATATTATTGTATGATTTTTAGGATAAATAACATAAACAACTAACTCCTCATTTTATATAAAAAGGAAAAAAAATGCCAGAAATCTTTGGTCAGAATTACCTTCCTAATTTACGGTTATTATATTGTGTAAGATACTTAGCCAATGTAGCCTTGTTGTGTTTGCCTTCTTTCACATAAGCTTCCAATAAATCAGGATACTCTTTTAAATATTTTTTTACTAAATAACCTGTAGCCATTATAACCGGTTTCATATAGTTGGTATGATCTCTTACAATACTGAGCGATACAAATGGAGGCAAAGCCGCTGAAGTTGCACCGACTACTGCCATGGTAACAAGCCCCAGGCCTGCTGGTAAGAATACAGTGTTTTCTACTAAATAAATATATGGTGAAGGCCCATCGCATTGCAAGCGGAAATAATGGTTCTTAAAAAACTGACCCACCGTTACTCGTATGTACACATTTTCACCATCTGAAACACCCCATATTTTTTTTGGCCGTTTACCTTTATAATCAACATCCGCCTCAGCAATTAATGGATTTTTTTTGCTTATCTGTAAAGGTATAAGCGTAAATTCTGCCTCTACCGAAGGCGAATTATTTATATACTCTTCGTATGTTTTGTAAACACCTCTTTTATGTGGAATAGTTTTATTTATTTGTACAATTTGAGTGGTGCTGTCTTTATCATCCTCTACCTCTGTGCTATCTTGGCAATATGCATTAATAGAAATGGTAGAAAATAAAATAACAATAAATAAAACTTTAAAATGTGGCATTCTTAGAGGGTTTAATTAGGTAAGCATTTGTATCATTTTTAAATCTATGAAAAAAACTACAGTCCATGTATATTTTTTAATTTAGTGTCACAGTATTTATAAAATGGGGATTGTATTGCTGCTCACTAAGTGTCCTTTCAAGAGCAACACATTTTCAATTTTTAGGAAATGGATAGTAATCAATGTTGCTATCCTAAATTATATATTGCGAAGTGTTGGAAAAACCTTTCAAAAAATATATTGTAATAGATATTATAATGTTGGGCAAATAATCATGGAATAAAAAGAAACCCCAAAACCTAACCATCTGGTTAAATCTTGGGGCCACTAGAACTTAATATTTAAAATGAATCATTAACGAATCTGACCTCTTAGTTTGCCACCTGGTGAGAAATTAGAATGTACATTAACGTACACCATTCTGGTAGCAATTGAGTCAGCTAAACCTGCACTAATCGTGCGTATTTCTGTTGTTTCAAAATTATTTCTTGTATCAGCAAGGTTGGTAATTACTGGTCCGTTTATACCCGTCGCCCCAATATGAATATGTGCAAATCTTAAAGTATCACCTGCTTCCATACCGGATATTGTAATGCGAGAAATTAATTTATTATCCTCATTTATTCTTACAAAAGCTGTACCCGTAGCTGAAGTGATTACCGGTGTAGGCTCATTTAAACCACTTAGTGCAACATTATATGCCTGCAAAATATTTTTACCTACCTGCCCACGAACTAGTCCGCCAGGAAATTGTGCCGTATGAATATTTACATAAAAATCTGCGCTGTTGTTTTTAAGGCTGTCAACTAAAGTTTGCCTTACGTTAAGTGCTTTTGCTTCGAGTGTGCCTGCGGTAGCTGTAACAGTGAAGCCTACAACAATACCACCATTATTTACGGCATTGCCTAAATGAATATGTGCAGCTTTTATAGTATCGCTTGCAACAAAATTGCTTAATGCAACGTTGAAGGTTATACTATTGTCAGAAAAAATTTTTAGAGATCCTATGCCATTCTCGGTTCGGGTATTTGCTGGTATTTCATTTGCAGCTCCAACTCTTACACTGTATTCTTTTGCCACAGTTACAGGAGGAGTTACCGCATCTTCTACATCATCTTTTTTGCAGGCTGTAATAAAAACAGTAGATAATAATCCGCAATAAAATAGTTTGATAAAAGGTTTCATAAATTATTTTTTTTATTTTATTAAAGATAATTTACAGTTTTCATTTCAATTTTAGATATCGGGAAATATTAAAATTTACAGCTATTTAAACGTAAATAAAACGAGTTGTATACCCAAATTAGGAGTATTTTAATCTTTGTTTAATTTTATTTACCGGCCCTTGCGGAACTTTGGGAAGAGAATTTATGTCGCCTTCTACCGCAACTATTCTTTAATACCCCTCACGTAGCCTAAACGCACAATAACAAGGAAGCCAACACAAAATAACCCCATATAATACCATTGCCTAAATAGCGTAAAAAGTCCTCTACATATTATAGAAATTAAAATACATTTGTAGGAACTGCTTTTTTATCCACTCCCTTTGCAATTCTCAGAAACTTATTTTCCATAAATAAACGCAGGTCAATATGCAAAACTTATCGCCGGTTCAAACCAATGAGAGAGAAATTTTTATGGATGTACTTAGGGGCTTTGCTATACTCGGTATTTTTATCGCCAACCTTGGCAGCGGTTTTACCTGGTACAGAGAAAGCGCTCATTTAACCGGTCCGTGGTTGTTACCTGCTGTGGATCATAAAATATCATTTCTCCATCAAATGCTTATTGAAGGAAAGTTCTACTCCATCTTTAGCTTGCTGTTTGGCTGGGGCATTGCCCTGCAGGTAAAGAGAGGCCTTGCAAAAGGAGTGGATGCAACACCTGTAATAAAAAGAAGATTGCTATTTATGCTTTTGCTCGGCGCCTTTCATTTATTAATATGGCCCGGAGATATTGTTTTCTTCTATGCCCTGCTTGGTTTTTTACTCTTGCCGTTTAGAAAGTTTTCTAACAAAACATTGCTTATTACAGGCGGCGTGCTTGTGCTGTTACCCATCATTTTATATGCTGCAAAAATGCATTGGCTATGGCTAAATGCACCTGCTGGCATTTTGTTTGAAACAGGAGGTAAACTGGAGCAATCATTTTTTCCACAAAAAGCCGGGCAAGACATTACCAATGTTTTACAAAGCGGTACGTGGTGGGATGTATTTAAGGGTCATGTTGCGGGCTTTTTTTTCAGGTATGGCTATTTGTTTTTTGTAAGCAGAATACCAAAAGTACTTGGGATGTTTTTAATTGGTTACGTATTGGGAAGGACTGATTTTTACAGAAACATTTTACAGCATAAAAAAATATTGTACTTCGTTATTGCTGCGGGCGTTTGTATAGGGCTACCTGCAAATTATTTTTTGGCTCATTTTATGTCAACTGCCGAAAGCGATTATTTTGATTTAAAACCAAATGGCTTTTACCAAACCGTTGCCTATGCATTAGGCGTAGTGCCGCTTGCACTCACTTATGTAGCCATTTTCATGCTTATCTTTCAAACAGGTTTTGGCAAAAAACTATTATCCATTTTTGCGCCCGTGGGTAAAATGGCCTTTACCAATTACATCATGCAATCCCTCATTGGCAATTTTGTTTTTTTGGGTGCAGGCCTTGGTTACATGGGGCAGGTTGGTCCTTTTTATTATACTCTTTTTGGCATTCTTGTATTTATAGGACAGGTAGTTTTCAGCACTGTATGGCTAAAGTATTTTAATTATGGTCCACTTGAATGGCTGTGGCGAAGCGGCACTTATAAAAAATGGCAACCGTTAAAGCGGGAAATTATTCTAAGAGATTCTGTTGCTTCGCCTCTTTAGAAATGAAGTAAGCATTTTAGAGATTTGTATAAGGAAAAGATTTTTTCAGAAGTAAATAATTACTTTTAGAAATTCGGGACAATTTTATTTAGATCATTTATAACGTCTTCAAATACTCAATGACTGCACGCCTTTCTGCATCAGTAAATTTATCACCAAAATAATGCCCTTCGTTACCAAAACCTTTTTGGGTGGTGTTGTAAACATCGGCCTTGCCAGGCTCGTCTTTTTCTTCAAAATTGTACCCCGGTATATTGTAATTGTAGCTAGGTTTTGCAAAATCTCTTCGCCAGTATTTTGGGCGTTTTTTGCTGTTTAAAACTGCTTCTAAATTGGGTACAGAGCCATTGTGAAAATATGGAGCGGTTATACAAAAACCATCTAAGGGTGGCGCAATATAAACCCGGTAAGGCACCAGCTTTGCTGGATGGTCGCCTGTAGTGAACCATCTTTTATTAAACCTATTTACAAACTGCGGGCTGCTGTAATTGCTGCTGTACAATGCTGAGTCAGTTTTAATAATACTTTTAGGAATAAGCAGGTTTGGGTAGGATGGATTCTCTCCATAACTCCCATGGCATTTTTGGCAAGTAGCTTTAAAATTTTTCTTACCCTCAGCAGCTATTTTTGTATTAATTGGTGACGGATATTTTGGGGCTTGTATGCTGTTGATGTATGCAAGCACATCATTAAAATGGCTGTCTACCTCTTTTGCTTCGCTTGTATCTTTTACGGTAAGCAGATTGCTCGCCATTAAAAACCGACCAAAATCTCCCCGACCAAAACCATTGTAAAACATGGCATTCTTCTTTTTTAGCAACCACCATGCAGGTACATCTGTTGGTATTATTTCTTTGGGTAAATCCATTAATGTACTATCACTCCACGCTAGTGTAGTAGGGTCTCTATGGGCAACTAACAATGCAGCCAATGCATCTGCAAGGTTCACCCCTTTGGTATTGGTAATTAAAAACGGTGAGATCGTTTTTATAGAACTAATAAAACTTTTTGCCGCATCGTATTTTTTTGCATTTTCACCTTGGAGGTTTTTTAAAAATTTCTCTGCAAACAATGCGGTGGTTTGGCGATTGATTGTATAATCTGATAGGGCATTACCAAGACCCATAATTAATTTTCCATCAAAAACCTGGGCATGGCATTGTAAGCAATTGGGTGCCACTACAAGTTCTCCATTGGGTGCAGAAACGGCCGTGTAATCGTAGGATAAATACTTGTTGTTGCTTTTTCTGTTTAAATAATTATTGCTGTCTTTTTTTGTTCCTAAACTAAACAATCCGAAAGGAATACCGCTCTTTAAATAATCGCCCGTTACTAAATAATTATAACCTTTAGCAGCATTACCCCTACGCTGTTTGCTGGGGTTAATAAACTCAGGCTTATCCTGCTCCGGAAAATCTTTTGAGATGGTGACAAATGCCATACAGCCAACAACTATGATCAAAATAACAATCAACTTTTTCATGGCATTGTTTTATTGGTGTAGACTTTTATTGTATCTAAAAAATTAAAACCCTGCAGCTTTATTCATTTTTTCAAAATCTTTATCTTTTACTTTAGAGCCTAATCCACTAACCGATTCAAAATAAAGAAGCTCTTTGGTTTTAAGGTCATAAGCAATCATGTATCTTTTTTGATCTAATGCCGGTAAAAAAAGTGCATATTTATTTGCATCTGCTGATTGCTCGAATGTTATAATTTCGGCCGTGGGAATTACTTTATACTTGCCACTAAAACTGATGTTTGATTCTTCCAGAAAAGTTATCATTAGCTCCCTCATTGATTTTTTTGCAGCGGCTAGATTACCTTTAAATAATGCTGTGGAGTTTGGATTTATATCCCATTCTTTTGTAAGCTCTGCAGGTATCAACAATATTTTACCGGCAAGCCGTGGTGATTTTTCTTCTACGTATTTTTCATAGCCTTTTTCGTTGCCATTTGTTTTTAAATAGTTCAACATATCATGAAGGTTGTAAACAATGTATGGCAAACGTAAAATTGAACCAGCATAAATATTATCTGCCCTTGCATCAAATTCATACAAATAAGAGTTGATGGGGAATGCAGAAACAATAGCTTCGCCATCTATTAAGCCAGAACCATTGGCTTCTCCATAAACATAGAATGGATAGTTTTGTCCAGTTTCGTGACCCCTTACAGAAATACCTACGATAGCGGGCATAAAGACAGGTAATCCCTTTACATCTTTTGATGCATCTTCAATATTTACAAAGTTGTATGGCGTTACTTTCCAATAATCTTTAAAAGCGGTTTTCAACCTTTCTGTGTAAGCCCCGGGCGATGAAGTATAGACAGTAACCGGTTCTGCCATCAACTTCTGTAAATTTTTACCACGTGATTTGTCAAAAATTTGAGCAAATGAAAATGTGGTAAAGGCAACAATAATTAAGGTTAATAAAAAACATTTTTGGTAGAATGATTTCATGGTAGTTAGTTTTTATAAAAATACGGAATAGAAATAATAGCGAAAAAGATATTCATATTTCCACAGACGAAGCCGTGCTTCAACTTTTTGTTTTTCAATTTAGCTTTATAACCGGCTTGACGTTATTAATGTAGCTATATGCAAATCATCAAATTTTATTTATAAATTTAGCATCAGTTTACCGGATCGAATTCTATGCCCACACTTCGGCAATTCATGTTCGTTACCAGCAACTTTAAAATAAGAGACGACATTGCAAAAATTAAATAAAAGACATAGTACAAAAATCCTATTCGCAAAATGGCGCATTTGGTTTTTTCAAGATACGACCTAAGAATAAAAAAATTAAAACAACCACTTATTCACAAAGCTCTCATACCGTTCCCACCGAAAACCTAACTTAAAAAAGCTTATGTTAACTAAACAATATAGTAATCTTTTGCTCGATCAATCCAACGATCTTATTTGGATGGTTGATGCCGAGTTGTTGTTGACCTATGCCAACCAGGCCTACTTAACAGTAATGAAACAGGTAACGGGTATAGAAAAAAAGTTACAGGAACCGGTATTGGTAGAAGGGTTTGGAGATGGTTATATTGAAAAGTGGACAGGTTATTACAAAAGAGCATTATCTGGGGAGCAATTTGAATTGGAAGAACATTATTCCCAATCGGAAACAAACGAAATAAAATTTGGCCAGATTATTTTTAATCCTATCCGGGATGAAAATCAACGGGTCATTGCTGTAGCCTGTCAATCCCGTGATATCACACGAATTGTTAACCAGCGATCAGATGCACATCAGTTAATGGATGCCTCCCTCGATGTTTTTTGCACTATTAATGAGGCAGGTAATTTTGTTTTTGTGAGTGAGGCATCCACCAAACACTGGGGTTATACGCCCCGGGAAATAATTGGCAAACCTTATGTGTCGTTTGTTATAGAAGATGACATCTCCAAAACCAATCATATTTCAGATGCCATTCTCAGTGGTGAGGAAATTAAATCCTTTGTAAATCGCTACAAAAGAAAAGACGGCGCAATTGCTTACAACCAGTGGTCGGCACGTTGGGACAGTGAGGCTAAACTTATGTATTGTGTGGCCAGAGATGCGAAGGAAAAAATTGAGCAGGATACATTGTTACATGAAAGCGAACAACGCTTTAAAGCATTAGTGCAACATGGTGGTGATATGATCAGTATTATTGATGTAGAAGGTAGGTATAAATATACAAGCCCTACTACAACAGGGATTCTAGGAATTACACCTGAAGAATTTCAGGGGAGGACCGTATTTGACTTTATCCATCCCGATGATATCGAAAGAGCTGCCGGTTATATGCAGCGAATAAGTACCGAAAGCAAAGTAATTGTTGAGCCTTTTAGATTAAGGGATGGTAACAATGAATGGCGATGGATAGAAACCGTGTTGACCAATATGCTTGACAACCCAGTTGTGGGCGGCATAGTGGCCAACTCAAGGGACATTACTGAAAATGTAAATATGCTCAATGATATTGTTGCAAATGAGCAGTTCAACAAAACAGTTATTGAAAACAGTCCCGATTGTTTGAAAATATTGGACAAAGATGGCGGGCTTTTGTACATGAATTTCAATGGTCTTTACCATATGGAAATTGATGATTTTTCGAAGTTTAAACACAAAAAATGGTGGCTGTTATGGGGCCCTGAAAATGAAGAATTGGTTAGAGAAGCAGTTGATAAGGCACTATCAGGAGAAACATTTCATTTCACTGCTTTTTGCCCTACAGCTAAGGGTACTCCTAAGTGGTGGGATGTGTCAGTATCTCCGGTATCAATACCAGGCCAACCAATTCAAAAAATTATTTCTGTATCAAGAGATATCACTCTTCAAAAAGAAGAAGAGCATAGGCTTAAATTGCTGGAAAGTGTAATTACCAATGCAAATGATGCTGTATTAATTACCGAAGCAGAGCCATTTGATGAGCCCGGCCCACGTATTTTATACGTGAATGAAGCCTTTACCAAAATGACGGGCTACACCGCTGAAGAAGTAATCGGCAAATCACCACGAATTCTTCAGGGACCAAAATCAGACATGGCTGAGCTGGCAAGGCTAGGCAGGGCCCTACGAAACTGGGAACCCTGTGAAATAACTACCATTAATTATAAAAAAAATGGTGAAGAGTTTTGGATTAATTTATCCGTATCTCCAGTTGCTGACAAAAACGGTTGGTATACCCATTGGATTTCTATTGAGCGGGACGTGACTGAACAAAAATTAAAAGAACGGGAAAGGGAACTTCTCACAGAAATAGGTTTAAACTTCAACAGAGAAAACGATTATAACATAGCTTGTAAGGGGCTTTGTCAAACAATTGGTGTATTTGGTAATTTTGACTGGGTGGAACTATGGACTGTAAATATAGATAGAAGCAAAGTACAGTATACCGGCCATTATATGAAAGAGCCATCAAATGAGTTGTTTTATACCGAAACCAAAGGTTGTGATTCGTTTGAAAAAGGTAGTGGACTCCCTGGAAACATATGGCAGAAAAAAAATCAGGTATTATGGAGTGAGTTGGAGGATACCAAAGATTTTGTCCGCAAAGAAGCAGCAAAAAAAATAAATCTAAAAACGATATTGGGCATACCCCTTATCAACCAAAATGAAGTAATAGGGGTATTGTTGGTAGGAAGTAAACAAGGGGCAAATTCCCTTAAAAAGCACGCACGTTTATTTTCCAACTTCCACGAGTTTATCGGTTTAGAGATCAACCGAAAAAAACTGGAAACCGATTTACACCATCTATATCACTCCATACCTGATATTGTATGCGTTACTGATTTCCAGGGCCAGTTCCTAAAAATGAATCCGTCAGGCTGTCATTTGCTGGGTTATACAGAGCAAGAAATACTTTACCACAGTTTTGATGAGTTTGTTTTTCCTGCAGACAAAGATATTTATGCACAGGAGCTTTCTAATCTGGGTAAAGGCGAATCTGTTTTTTCATTCGAAAACCGATACGTTAAAAAAAATGGAGAAATATGCTGGCTCAGCTGGACCTGCAATGTGAACCTACAGGAGGGAATCATTTATGCCACTGCCAGGAATATTACAGCAGAGAAAAAACTCCGGGAGTTGAACAATGTAACCTCAAAAATGGCGAGGATAGGCAGTTGGGAAGTAGATCTGCAAAAAGACAAAGTTTTCTGGAGCGAAATGGTGCATCAGTTACACGAAACCGACCCCCAAAATTATGAACCGGATATTACAGAGGGTATTAATTTTTACCGGGAAGACTTTAGATATATGGTTACCGAGGCGGTAAATCAATGCATTCAATCGGGAACTCCTTTTGACTTTGAAGCAGTGCTTGTTACCACCAACAAAAGCGAATTGTGGGTTCGTGTTATGGGTAATGCTGAACTTTTAAAGGGTGAATGCATCAGAATTTATGGTAGTTTTCAGGATATTAATGAGCGTAAAGAAGCGGATCTGCGTTTGCTATCTTTAGCTGATAATTTACCAGGGGTCGTTTTTCAATTTCAATTATTCCCCGACGGAACTAGCAAATTTCTGAATTTATCTAAAGGAGTTGGGAAGCTATATGGTATTGATGCTGAATTAATATTGAAGAATAATGCCCTACTCTGGGATCAAGTCGAGGCAGGTGGTGATATTGACAAGGTTCAGACAAGTATTGGCGAGTCCCTAGCTACTTTAACCAACTGGCATGTTATTTATAGAAACAAATTGCCCAATGGAAAAATTATATGGCTCGAAGGCTGGGGCACACCACGAAGGCTACCTGACGGAAGCACCATTTGGGATTCAATCGTCTTAGAAATAACCAACCTTAAAGAAACAGAACAACTTCTTGACTCTGCCTCTAAACTTGCAAGGGTAGGCAGTTGGGAAATAGTTCTTCAGGATAATGCGGAATTCAAAGTGTTTTGGTCTAGCATGACTAAGAACATTCTTGAAATTGATGAATCGTTTGAACCAACAATAGCGAATGGTATAAACTTTTACAAAGAGCCTAGCCGTTCTTTGATGGAAGCTGCAATGAATAAAGCCATTGAAACCGGAGAAGCATTTGATTTAGAACTTGAATTAATAACAGGTAAAGGAAATGACATCTGGATAAGATCTATTGGGGATGCACAATTTGAAAATGGCAAAGTCACTCGGATTTACGGAAGTTTTCAAGACATCAATACCCGTAAACTTGCAGAGTTAAATCAACTAAAATTAAATGAAGAAAAAAGTAAAATTCTGGAGAGTATAGGAGATGCTTTTTATGCACTGGATGGTGAATTAAATTTTACTTACATGAATTCCAGCTGTGCCAATTTATTAGCAGTTAAAAAAGAAAAAATTATCGGTAAAAACCTGTTTGCAGAATTTCCAGATTTAAAAAATACGCTGTTCGAAGATGAATTAAGAAAGGTTCAGCATACAACAGAGGCCGCAAAATTTGAATTTTATTACGCTCCTTATGATGCGTGGTTTGAGGAAAGCATATATCCAACACCTACCGGTATTTCTGTATACTTTGTAGACATCACTCAACGGAAAATAGCGAATGCAGAAATTGCAAAAAGCGAGGAGAAAAGAATGCTCATCATGAATGGTGCCTTGGATGCCATTATTTCTATTGATACCAGTGAATCGATTACGTTCTGGAATGCTCAGGCAGAAGTTATTTTTGGATGGAAAGCGGAAGAAGTGATGGGTAAACCATTATCCGATATGATTATACCAGAACCTTTTCGCAAGTACCATGTAGAAGGGTTAAAGAACTATCTTAAAACAGGAGAAGGGAAAGCCCTTAATGTATTATTGGAACTATCTGCCATAAGAAGAAATGGAGAAGAATTTCCGATTGAATTAACAGTTATACCCATCAAACAGGGAGGTGAGGAATTTTTCTGTGCCTTCATTAGGGATATAACACAGCGTAAAAATTCAGAAAGAAAACTGATTGAAAATGAAAACTATCTCCGCACCATTTTAGATAACGAACCCGAATGCGTAAAAATCCTAAACAACAAAGGCGAATTACTATCAATGAATCCTGCAGGGCTTGCTATGATAGAAGCAGACAATGAGCAACAGGTATTGGGTCATCGCATGACGGATTTGGTAAATAAAGATTATCAGTTAGGCTTTAACCGATTAAGTAAAGAAGTTTTCAAAGGCAACTCTGGATCCTTTGAATTTGAAATTACCGGTTTAAAAGGTGGCTGCCGTTGGCTAGAAACACATGCTGTACCGCTTAAAGATACAACAGGAAAAATAGTGAATCTTTTGGGGGTTACCCGTGATATTACAGAGCGTAAAAAAGCAGAAAGTGAACTATTGAATGCCTTCAATGAAAGAACCAGTATTTTGGAACGTATTACCGAAGCCTTTGTATCTCTTGATGCAAATTGGAGATATACCTACATGAACAAACAGGCAGGGGAGATCTTTAATAGGGACCCCGAAAAGATAATTGGAAAGCACATCTGGACTGAATTTCCAGAGGGACTTAATCAGCCATTCCATCTTGCCTATGAAAAAGCAATGGCCACCCAGGAATATATTTACCTGGAAGAGCATTACGAACCCTACGACTCGTGGTTTGAAAATCATATTTATCCATCTCCGGACGGTATTTCCATATTCTTCCGGGATGTTACTGAACGTAAACGAAGCGAGAAAAAATTGAAAATGGCCAACGAACGTTTCGAAAAAGTAACCGAGGCTACCAATGATGTTATCTGGGATTGGGATATGGAGAGTGATACATTTTTTAGATCCAATGCTATAGATAATTTTTTCGGTGTAGGAACATCCAAGATTTTGGAGAAAAAGGATTTTTGGAATGATAATTTTCACAAGGATGATATACCCAAAATTAAAAGTAGTTTGCAAAAGGCCATGGACGATCCCGATTGTAAGAGATGGGAGGAAAAATACCGCATCCTTAACAATAACAATGAAATATTTTATGTAATAGACAGAGGATTGATATTACGCAATAAGAATGGTAAAGCTATACGGATGGTTGGGGCTATGACAAATATTACAGAACAAAAAAAACAAGAGGGAAAATTAATTGAACTCAATCAATCGTTGAATGAACAGGCATTAGAATTAAAACGATCTAATGAAGAGTTGGAACAATTTGCTTTTGTAGCCTCACATGATCTGCAGGAACCTCTCCGGATGATTACCAGTTTTCTTGATCAATTGAAACGGAAATATGCTGATCGCTTAGATGAAAAGGGGCAACAATACATTTATTTTGCAACGGACGGTGCCAAAAGGATGAAGCAAATTATCCTGGATTTATTACTGTATTCAAGAGCGAATAAACCAACAGAACAAAGTGAATTAATAAACTTAAATGAAATAATTTCTGAATATAATTTACTGAGAAGACAAGTGATTGCTGAGAAAAAGGCAACTATAACCTTTGATGGATTGCCTTCCATTGAAACTTATCGGGCACCAATAACACAAATTTTTCATTGTTTACTTGACAATGCATTAAAATATGTGGATGAATATAAATCACCATGTATTGAGATTGGTGCGATAGAAAAGGAAAATGTTTGGCAGTTTTCCATAAAAGACAACGGTGTTGGCATTGATCCAAAATTTTACGATAAAATATTTATCATTTTTCAAAGACTACAAAACAGAAAAGAAGACGATGGCACTGGTATAGGTCTAGCAATAACCAAACGAAGTGTTGAGTTTTTAGGAGGTGAAATTTGGGTTGATTCCGAAAAAGATAAGGGATCTACTTTTTACTTTACAATATCCAAAATTAAAAAACTGATATAATTATGAGCACCAGAAATTTAACATTAGCACATATCCTACTTGTAGAAGACAACGAAGGAGATATTTTGCTTACCCTTGACGCTTTTGAGGAGAGCAAAATGGAAACAAATGTTAGTGTGGCAAGAAATGGGCAGGAAGCTTTGGATTTTTTATACAAAAAAGGTGAGTTTGCAAAAGTCAAAAGACCTGATATAATTTTATTAGACATCAATATTCCCATTTTTAATGGGCTTGAAGTTTTACAAGAGATTAAGCAGGATGAAATTTTAAAAAAAATCCCTGTGATTATGCTCACAACTTCCTCTAATCAAACAGATATTGATAAGGCGTACAAAAATTATTGTAATAGCTACATAAAAAAACCTTTAGAAATGGAAGAATTTATGAAAGCTGTTCTGAAAATTGAAGAGTTTTGGTTGCAGTTAACCATATTAGCTAAAGAACATGGGTAACGAACAAAAGCAGGAAAATAGCTATTGGTGCCCGTTGTAGAGTATAATGAAAGAGATTTGTGCTGGTAGAAAACTGCCACAATATAAGTTCAAAAAAGTTCCCTAGCTCATTGTAGCCCTGATAGAAACGGATATCCTTTTGTGAGGAACGAGCAAAAGATAGTAGTGGATAGCAGGAAACAAATGCTGAGTAAAGTTTCCAATGCCCATGCTCCAAAATAGACATCCTATAACAGACAGAAAACACAATAAAAAAACATAAAAAAAGACACAATTATCGAACTGTTGTTCTTGTCTTGTGTCTTTAATCTTCTGTCTTATATCTAACTTATTAGTTCCTCAACGGCTTGCCAGTCTTCAAAATACTCTGTATTCTTTCCAATGTTTTCTTCTCGCCTGTAAGGCTTAGGAAGGCTTCTCTCTCTAGGTTTAAAAGGTATTGCTCGCTTACGAGGGTTTGCTCGCTTAGGTCGCCGCCGCACATTACGTAGGCTAGTTTTTTGGCTACGGTAACATCATGATCGGTAGCGTATTTGCCTTTGTGCATACCATTTATTCCTGCATACATGGCGCCAAGTCCTGCACGGCCCAGTACTTTAATATCTGTACGCTGTGTTGGCATTACATACCCATCGTCGTATAAATTGATGACAGCTTTTTTTGCATCGGCTATTCTTCTGCCGATGTTTATGCTTACTTCATCCACGCCTTTTCGGTAAATGCCATTGTCGTACGCTTCAAATGCAGATGTAGAAACTTTTGCTGTGGCTATGTCTAAAAATCTTTTTTGTAAGGTGATGGTTTCTGGCTCGCCTGCATGCATTTCGTCTGCAGCACGCAACACAAATTCTTTGGTACCGCCCCCGCCAGGTATTACGCCAATACCTACTTCTACCAAACCGGTATAAGTTTCTGCAGCAGCAATTACTTTATCTGCATGGAGACAAATTTCGCAACCACCCCCGAGTGCCAAACCATGCGGTGCAAGCACAACAGGTATGGATGAATAACGCACCCGCATTAAAGTATTTTGAAACTGGCGAATGGCCATATCTATCTCATCATAATCCTGATCTAAGGCCAGCATAAATATCATGGCAACATTGGCACCGGCACTAAAGTTTGCACCTTCATTTGCTATTACCAAGCCTTTGTATTTTTCTTCGGCAAGCGCTATCGATTTTTGAATACCTTCCAATACTTCACCACCAATGCTTCCCATTTTTGTGTACCACTCCAACCCTAACACATCATTACCTAAATGATAAGTACGGCATGCGCTGTTTTTCCAAACGGTTTCATTCTCAAAATTACGCATCACTAAAAATGCTTCACCACCTGGCATTAATTTATATCCGCCTGTTGCTATATCATAGCAATATCTTTTTCCGTTTTCTGTTTTGTAAAATGATTTTACATCTTTTGCCAACATATCATCAACCCAAGTTGCAATGCTGTAACCCGCTGCCTTCATAGCTTCTACAGTTTTTGCTACACCGAGTGCATCCCAACTTTCAAAGGCGCCAATCTCCCAGCCGAAGCCTGCCATCATACCATCATCTACTCTGTAGATTTCATCGCTTATCTCGGATATTCTATGCGAAATATAAGAGAACAATGCATAGTGAAACTGGCGGTAAAATTCGCCGGCTTTATCTTGGCCGGCTGCCATTGCTTTTAATCTTGTCTTTAAATCTTCAATCGGTTTGGCAGCTTCTATGGTTGCAAATTTTGGCTTTTTGCGGGGCTCGTATTCAAGGGTTGATAAATTTAAAACCTGAATATCTTTTGCGCCGTCTGCACTTTTAACTTTCTTAAAAAAGCCCTGACCTGTTTTATCACCAAGCCAATTGTTGGCAATCATTTTTTCTAACCATGCAGGTATATTGAAAATATTTTTTGCTTCATCATTTGGACAATTCTCTGCAACACCTTTTGCAACTTTTACCAAGGTATCTATACCAACAACATCGCCTGTACGGAAGGTTGCAGATTTTGGTCTGCCGATGATTGGGCCCGTTAGTGCTTCTACTTCATCAACAGTTAAACCAAGTTTTTCCATGATGTTTAAAATGGCCATAATGCTGAAAACCCCTACACGGTTGGCTATAAACGCAGGCGTATCTTTTGCAAGCACGGTGGTTTTACCAAGAAAAAGATCTCCATAGTTCATGAGAAAATCTACAATCTCAGGATCTGTAAACGGCGTCGGAATAATTTCCAGCAACCTTAAATAACGTGGCGGATTAAAAAAGTGGGTACCACAAAAATGCTTTTTAAAATCCTCGCTTCTACCTTCCGCCATCATGTGGATAGGAATTCCTGATGTGTTGGAAGTAATGAGTGTGCCGGGCTTGCGGTATTTTTCTACTTCTGTAAAAATAAGTTGCTTTATATCGAGTCTTTCTACCACTACTTCTATGATCCAATCTGCAGTGGCAATATCTTTCATATTGTCGGTAAAATTGCCCGTGGTTATTTTCTTGATTACATCTTTTGTATAAACAGGCGATGGATTACTTTTTATAGCTGCGGCCAATGCATCGTTTACAATTTTGTTTTTCTCTGCGGGCTTTGCATTTTCGGGAAGATCCTTTGGGGCAATGTCTAACAACAATACTGGCAATCCAATCCCTGCAAAATGACAGGCTATTCTGCTGCCCATTACACCACTGCCGAGTACGGCAACTTTTTTAATTGTACGTTTCATGATTTATATAAATTTTTTCTTGCCAAAAGGAGTGAAATAAAAATAGTTAGTTAAACAACTATTTTTCAGAATTCGAAGTTAGGAATTTTAAATTACGGGCAAAAGAAATTTTAGATACAAAAAAACTCCGCATTTCTGCAGAGTTTTTACACTATCAAAATCAAAATGCCTATTCCACAAAATATTCATCACCGGCTGTATTAATATAACCCACTTTACCATTAGAGGTTTTTACCTGTAAATAATTGCTACCCCTGTTTACAATACGAACGTCGCTGTATTTAGGATTTATAATTCTGTTATCTGCAAAATAGAAACCACGCATGTTATTGTTATCAGTAATTACAAAACCACCATTGTTATCGTAGGTAATATCTGAATAACCCGATGTAATAATGTCTCTGTTATTTATGTCTTTTACATAGGTTTTACCATCTCTCTTTACAATTACATAATCTATATTATCTGATCCTTTTACAAGGGTTAAGTTTGAATAGTCAGGCGCAATGTCCATAGTTCCATCACCTTTAATGATACCATTCATATCGGCTTTCTTTACTTGTAAATATTGGCTACCGCCAGATTTTAATTGCTTTACAGAACTGTAATCGAACGGAACAATTGTTTCAAACTTACTGTTAAAAACACCGTACATTCCTCCCTTTTGAGCTATATAGTAAGTTTCATCGCTTCCTGCAATTTTATAGTCATCTACAACTTTATCAAATAAGCCACTGCTGTTAGGAAGTGAATAAGTTTTTTCTCTTGTGATAGATTCTACAGGTATTCTATTTTCCACCACAGAGTTTTCATTAATTGCAGGACATTTAGTTAACACTACTCCTTTAGTTGTAATACATCTTTCATAGCCATTGGCTGTTAAAGATGCACCTGCAAATAAAACAGAATCCCCGCCTGCTTTTTTTGCATTAGGTACATACCCTTTTCTAAAGGATTTTGCTACGGTAAATTTTGCAGGTATTACCAGTTTGCCCTGCTTATTTATGTAGCCCCATTTGCTACCAAGTTTTACAGCTGCAAGGCCTTCTGAAAACCACTGCACTTCTGAATATTTAGGTGTTATGAGAATATTTTTTTGGGCATCAGCAAATCCCCATTTGTCACCCTTTCTGTATGGTATTAATGAATAATCAACTGTTTGAGCAAAACTGCTAAAAGATGCAATAATAAAAGATAGGAGTATTATTTTTTTAGTGTACATATAAAATGTTTTAATGATAAAAGATCTATAACAAACATGTAGTTACAGCATAATTATTAATAGGAGAATAAACAAAAACGCAGCCAAGAATCATCAAATAATTTAGTTACCATAAAAACGAATGAATTTAGGAGAAAATAAGTACTGGGGAAAATATACTACAATGTTTAAGATAGTTTAATGACTAATCTTTATTTTCCTAAAAACCAGCAAAGCACACAATGCCAAAGCTGCCCCAATAATTCCTAATATTGGATAATCTATTACTTTCTTTGTACTGTCGTTGCTTACTATAGCACCACCAACTGCTGCGATTATTCCGGTACTCAGTTGTTGAATACTACTATTAATAATCAAGAATGAACCTCTCTCTTGCATACTTGCAGTACTTGTAACATGGGCATTCCCTACTACCATTCTGCTGCCGCTAAAAATAAAAAGCGTACTGCAAATTGGGATTAAAATAAATAAATTATTTGTGTAAATGTTCGGTATGGCCAGCAATGGTACCATCGCTAAAAATGTTAGAATTGTGTAGATTAAATTACGCCCGTACTTATCGCTCAATTTACCTATCATAGGACTACAAAAAACCGTAAGCAAACCGCCTACGATGTATATCAGTGGGACATCTGTTTTGTAATTTATACCAATGTTGTAAGTAAAAAAATCTGTAAGAAAAGGAATAATACTAAAATGGCTCATAATAAGCAAACTGCTTAAAAGCAATGCCCATCTTTTATTACTATCACTAAATATTTGTATAATAATTGCTACTGCTGTTTTTTTAACAATTCCATTTTCTAAATGCCCTGAAAACTTAGGCACTATAAAAATGGCTAATAAAAAAACAAGCGTACATAAAAAGGCCAATACAATAAACGGTGTGTGCCACTGGTAATGTGCTGCAAGCCAAAGCCCGCCGGGTACACCCAATACACTTGCCAGTGCGAAACCTGTCATCAAAATACCCATGGCTTGTCCACGTCTTTGTGGGGCTACATAATCTCCCACCATACTTAAAATAGTACTGCCACCAATGCCGCCAAATAACCCGGTTAAAAACCTTGCACCTAATAACTGGTGATAATTTTGGGATAGTCCACACAAAAAAGTACCTACGGTAAACCCTGCATAAACAATTAGTAAAACCTTCTTCCTATCAAATCTATCCACATAAGCCAGGCAGGCCATGGAGCTTATGAATGCTCCTATACTAAATACAGAAACTATTCTGCTAAACTGTGTGCTGTCAATGCCCCAAAGATTTTTTAATACCGGCCCCAACGGCATCACAATCATAAAATCTACAATGTTGGTAAACTGTACAAGTGCCAATATCATCAATAAAACAATCTCATTTCTTTTCATACACTGCTATAAGGGGCAAAGATATTTTTTTGATTTGTTGTTGCAACAATGAAACCAAAATCAATTAAAAAATATTAATTATTTAACTTACCCCACTACCATTTGCTACCGATTCATCTGGAGCTAAAAACTTTAATTTTCCGTCTGCATCTTCTGCCATTAATATCATTCCATTACTTTCTATGCCACGCATTTTTCGTGGTGCAAGGTTGGTTACTACCGTTACTTGTTTGCCCACAATATCTGCTGCATTAAAGTGAAGTGCAATACCGCTTACTATCGTCCTTACTTCAAAGCCAAGGTCAACCTCCAGCTTTAATAATTTATCAGCTTTTTCAACTTTTTCTGCAGATACAATGGTGCCTACTTTTAAATCTATTTTTGCAAAATCATCGAATTGGATGGTCGATTTTAGATTGTTAATTTCAGATGTAGGGCTTTCCAATTCCGCTTGCCCTTTGCCTACTGGCAAATGCCCACTTCCTGCTTTTGTTTCTGTAGTCTGTTGTCCGTTGTCTGTCGTCGTCTCCGCTTTTACCAAACCCGCTTTTAATTTCTCCACTTGTTTTTGTATTTCTTCGTCTTCCATTTTTCTAAATAATAATTCAGGCGCTCTTAGTGAATAACCTGTTTTTAATAAATCAATTTTACCTGCATTTTCCCAATCCAATATTTTTTCTACCACCTTCATCATACCAAGCATTTTTTGAGATGTGTTTGGTAAAAATGGATTGATTAATATGGAAAGATTAGCAGTAAGTTGTAAACATAAATGTAAGCAGTTATCAATTTTTTGCTGTGCAGCCAAGTTCGGTTTGCCACTCTCGTCCAATTGCTTTGCCACAATCCACGGTTCTTTTTCCTGCATATACCTGTTACCCTTTCTGCTAAGGTCTATCACTTCAAACAAGGCATCTCTAAATTTAAATTCTTCTAAAAGCGATTCTACTTTTAGCTTTGTATTTTTTATGTCTTCAATTAACTCATTATCTTTTTCATCTAATAATTGTTTATGAAGCGTTGGCACTTTTCCGTTACACAATTTGTGCATTAATACCCAAGTACGATTTACAAAGTTTCCAAAAATATTTACCAGCTCGCTGTTGTTTCTATCTTGAAAATCTTTCCAGG
>JANPIF010000398.1:0-11681 GCA_031424845.1 Ferruginibacter sp. | reverse complement strand
CAGGATATTCACTTTATGCTGATGATGCTACTACAACCTATAAAATTACTTACCCAACAGCGACGACCTGGAGATACGATGATGTAAATACGCAGTCCGGCTCCGCATGCAGTGGTGGTCCTTCTGATGTGCCTGCAGGATCTTATGCAGCAGTAGCACAACTTGCTCCAAATTGCGCATCACTGCCAACTACTACTTGTGTAGCAGGTTCTGCTGCACCCGCTACACCAACAGTTACCTCATTATTATTAGAAGGTGCAATTTCCATTACAGGAACTGCGCTCGCAAATTCTGGTGTTAATCTTTTTATTGATGGTTATTTTGTGCAATCGGTGGTTGCAAGTGCTGGCGGAGGTTTTACTTTTCCTTTGACTAAAAAATTATCTCTAAATCAAACAATTGAAATAAATAGTGCTATAACAGGGAGTTGTGCCAGCGCATCGTTTACCGCTACAGTAAGCTGTTACATTGCCGCTCCTGTTATAAGTACAAATGCAGCAAAACAAATTGCTGCAGGTAGTCAGATTAGTGGAACTTCATCCGCCTCTTCAGGTACTACAATTACAGTTTACAATGCTGCTACACTCGTTTCAGTAGGCACTACAACAGTACAGTCAAATGGAACTTGGTTGCTGGCATCGCCAACGGCAGTATCAGCAACTAATTATCTTGCACGTATTACAGGAAGTGTTTGTGGCAACAGCAGATATTCCGATACAGCATTCACGGTAACCGGTACAGGTGCAGGAAGGTGTGGTACTATTTCAGGACCTATTTCTGACAATGCTACCACCATTTCAGGTACAGTTACTACTGCAGTCGCATCTACAACGGTCACACTTTTTGTGGATGGCGTTTCCGTAGGTTCTCAGGTTATTGCAGGTACTACGTGGACTATTCCTGTAAATACCACCGTGAATAACGGAATTTATGCAGGTGCCGTGTTAACTATTTCTATTACAGAATCCGGTAGAACAGAGGTAACATGTGCAGCAACTCAAACAGTAAATTGTACAGCACCTGCAGCACCTTCTATTAGCCCGGCAAGTACTACAATAGCAGCCGGCCAAACGGTTACTTATACATTATCATCAACTACATCAGGACTTCTTTACTCAATCAGAGATAATGCAGATGCATTAAACCTTGGTGAATCCAAATTTGGAAATGGTACTACTGTAACAGTTACAACAAATCCATTTAACACTGCGGGTACATATACTGTAAAAATAAAAGCAACTTCTTTCTCCGGTGCCAACTGTATTTCAACTACAAACGCAACAGTAAATGTTACCGGTACATTACCATTAAGCCTTACAAAATTTACAGGTTCAAAACAAAATGGCTTGATAAAGCTTTCATGGCAAACAGAATATGAACTTGGAATTAAGTATTATGAAGTAGAAAAAAGTAGTAATGGTATCGATTTTAAAAAAATTGGAATCGTAAATGCTCTTGGGAATAGTACATTACAGCAATCATATACTTTTGATGATGCAGCTTCAACATCAACTATTTCTTATTACAGGTTAAGAATAATAGAAGAAAACGGGACATCTAAATTGAGTAAAATTGTGATCTTTAAATCTGACTTAGGTATAGTTACCAGTACAATAAGTCCAAATCCGTTTTATTCCTTTATTAATGTGGATTTTGAAACTGAACAGGTACAAAACGTTTCTATTAGATTGTATGATATGATTGGTAGGATTGTAAAAACTACTGTTGTAAATGCAAAGAAGGGTAGCAATGTTGTAAAAGTTTCAGGATTAGAAGCTTTGCCTGGCGGCTCTTACATAATAGAAATGAGTGCCGGTGGTGAAAGGGTATTTAAAGATATTCTATTGAAGAAATAAGATGTAAGAAGACACTAAAAAAGAGGATAGAAAAACTATCCTCTTTTTTGTTAAATGAATTATTTTAATTAAAATGTAGTAGATTATTCAATTAGCTTATTTCTCATTGCATACATTATCAATCCGCCAATAGTCTTTGCATTTACTTTGCTCTTCATATTTTGCCGGATTGTTTCTATGGTGCGTGGACTAAGAAAAATTTGTTTGGATATTTCTTCGGTGGTTTTATCTTCTGAAAGTAGTTGCAGTATTTTTATTTCTTTTTCGCTGAAAGTTATTGGCAAACTATCGCCATATATTTGGCGAACACTCTTTTTCTGCATTAACTTACCCATTACGGCAGCATTTACCAGATCATTAAAATAAAAATCTTCGTTCATGCAGGTTAGTATAGCCTGGTAAATTTCTTCAGGGTCTGTAGTTTTTGTAAGATATGCATTGGCGCCCATTTCCATCATTTTGCTTATCATCTGGTGGTCATCGTACATAGTAAGTACAATTATTTTTACAGACTGATATTCTTTTCGCAAAATTTGTATGGCATTTATGCCATCTATCTCGGGCATTCGAATATCCATTAAAAGTACATCCGGCATTTTAATTTCAATCTTATGCATCATGTCCTTGCCATCCTCGGCCTCCCACAGTATTTTAAGATTTTCTTTATTAGATAATGCCATCTTTATACCATCACGAAAAATTTTATGATCGTCTGCAATTGCAATCTTTATTTGATTAGAAGCCATTAGTAATTCGGGTGTAATTGGAAATGTTTATAATAACTAAATGTGAATGTATGGTAATACCTGCAATTTTAAAAATTTGTTCATTTATGCCAAACCACGCAAATTTTCTTTTAAAATTTGGACACTTTAACAAATAGATATCCACTTTTTTTACCAAATGTTAATAACCCTTTAATTACAATAATTTTTTTTACTTAGTAAACTTACAAAAACATAATAGTAAAATTACGATAATTTTAATGTACTTTTACTTTTTAATAAATTTTATTTATGCTCATTTTCTCATTAAAACACTGTCCTGTATTGGGTTTAAGCCTAATAGTACAAATACTTTTATTGGGAAATGCAATTGCGTAGAAGTACGTAATGGTGCAAGTTTGCTTTAATAAACAAATAAAAATTCCCTAACCACAAAAAATTAACTTTATGCTTTCATCAGTATTAGATTGTATGATCATTGGAATGGCAGATTAATTAAAATTATTGTTTTTCATATTTTGTTAATTATATTTGAAATAAAATTAACATTCTGAAAAACCTTGCCTACCTAACATATTTAACTGAAATTCTACCTTTAGTATTTTGTATTATTTTTTTAAGAAAGAATAATACAAAATATCTAAAGGTTTTTCTTATTTATACCAGTGGTCTTTTATCATTTGCTGTGCTTTCTGTTATTTTAGTTTTTTTAATAAAAAACCAAAACCTTTATTTCACCATATTAAGGTTTTTTATATTTTTTGAATATACATTCTTTGCATTATATTTTTATTTCTTGTTGAAAAATTATTATGTCAAAAAAATATTGATTTTTTCTATAGGTATATTCCTTGTTTTTTGTGGCTATAGATATTTTGACAGTAAGATTATCGGATTTGACAGCACTACATTTATTGTAGAATTCGTAATATTTATAATAGTTATATTATATTATTTCTATGAAAAAATAAAAATAGTTACCAACTACCACACTTACAAATCAATATCATTTTGGCTGAGCGTAGGAATCTTTATATATTTTACAGGTAATTTTTTCTTTTTGCTTTTTGTTAAATCTAGTAAAGATCCTATTTTTATTAAGCAGATGAAAATTATCTATTCTATTGTAACGATTACAAAAAATATCATTCTTTCTCTTGCGTGGCTCGCTCAAGAACGCCAAGAATCTGATGCTGATATCCTTCAAATACCCGATGGAGTGCAATTAGATGAAGATTTTATCGTTTCTAAACAAAATAATGTATAATCGCTCATGTTCTTTTTGCAGATAACCGAAAATTCGATGGGGAATAGGACGATGATTATAGGCTCTGTCGTAATGCTTATATTGGCGGCAGTTATTATTGTGTTTGTAACCATGCACCAGCGCAAAATCATTCGCTACCACAAGCAAATGAAGCGATTGGAGGAGGAAAAGCAAGAGATTTATCTCAAGGCCAGCATTCGTTTTCAAGAAGAAGAACGGAGTCGTATTGCTGCAGATTTACACGATGATGCAGGGCCGTTATTAGCTACAGTACGCTTATATCTAAATGAAAATCTTGTAAATCAAGATAAAGCCAACCAAATACAAAGCATTTACAGCGCTAAACAAATTATTGACGAAGCCATACAACTTATAAGAAATATAAGCCACAGTTTAATGCCTCCAACATTAAAAAACTTTGGTTTGGAAAGTGCTACAACAGATCTTTTCCAAAAGATCAATGGAAGTGGAGTAATTAAGGCTTCCGCTCGTTTCCATGATTATAGAGAAAGGTTATTACCGGATAGGGAAATGCTTGCTTTTAGAGTAGTGCAGGAAATTATCAATAATATCATTAAACATAGTCAGGCAGGTTTTATACATCTTACACAAAATGTAAGCGATAATAATTTGTATATACGAATACATCACGATGGTAAAGGTATTATTCAAGCGGAATATGATAAACTGAGTTATTTGGGTAGTGGACTTGGCTTAAAAAATATTGCGAGCAGAATGAAAGTGCTTAACAGTAAAATAATGTTTGAAATAGATTCCAGTCATACATATTACAAGGTAACTTTAGAAATACCAAAGGATGTAATTGTTTAAGCTGATGCACCGTCATAACTTTTAAAAATTAGCCTTTCTAGATTTTTTAATTTATAAATAGTTTGTGTATGAAGTTTGGTATTTTTAGGTAAAAATTATAAATGCATTCTTTTGTTGAAACGCTAAGTGGAATTAAGCACTATATTACATTTTAATTTTCGATTTTACTTTATATGCTCCCTGAAATAAAAATTGGAATTGCAGATGATCATAAGATCTTTAGAAAAGGGGTCATACTTTCTATGCGACAATATACAAACTTACGTTTTGTATTGGAAGCTGAAAATGGGGAAGAACTACTGACTATGATACCGGATGCAATGCCGGACATCATTTTATGCGATTTAAAAATGCCGGTAAAAGATGGCATTGATGCAACAAAAGCTATTACAAAACAATTTCCAGGGATAAGGGTTATTATACTTACAATGTATGAAGATGATCGTTTTGTAGGACACTTAATGGATTGTGGTGCTGCAGGCTATCTCCTTAAAAATACTGAGCCTGCTGAAGTTTACAAAGCCATTAATGATGTGCGGCGTACCGGGTTTTATCTGAGCCCATTTGTAAACAGAATTTTAATAAAAAAGAATTACAGCAAACAAAAATTTAATCCTTCACTTGCACAGGAAGCAGTTTTAAGCGAAAGAGAAAAAGAAGTACTGATGCTGGTAGCTATGGAATTTACTGCAACAGAAATAGCAGCAAAAATATTTATCAGTGCACGAACTGTAGAAGCCATTAAAGACAGGCTGATGGAAAGGTTTGGTGTAAAAAACTCAGTAGGACTTGTTTTTTACGCAATGAAAAACAGGTTGTTGGACTAGGAGTTCAATGTTCAATGTTCAATGTTCAATGTTCAATGTTCAATGTTCAATAAACAATGTAATTTAAGATAGAGATTTGAATTTTAAAAATTAGCTCATCAGCATATTCCCTAAAACAGACCAAACAACTGTGCATCAATTCCGGAAAAAATCTGTCCAAGATGATCTTCGTTTTCTGCAAATTTATTCGTGTCTGCATCAATAATCAACAATTTACCTTCTGTATAACCGTCTATCCAACTGTTGTAATAATCATTTAATTTTTTCAAATAATCTAACCGAATATTTTCTTCATACTCTCTACCTCTTTTTTGTATTTGCGATACAAGTGTAGGAACAGATGCTTTTAAATAAATCAACAGATCAGGCGGTTGAACCATTGACTTTAACGTTTCGAAAAATTTATAATAATTTTCAAAATCACGCTTTCCCATCAATCCCATATCATGAAGATTGGGTGCAAAAATATTTGCATCTTCATAAATTGTTCTATCCTGAATAACTGTTTCAGTGCCTCTTTGTATTTCCAGCAACTGGTTTAATCTGCTGTTTAAAAAGAAAATTTGTAAGTTAAAACTCCACCTTGGCATGTCTTCATAAAAATCATTTAAGTAGGGGTTATGATCCACATCTTCAAACTGAGGAATCCATTTGTAATGTTTGCTCAGCATTTCTGTAAGGGTAGTTTTTCCAGCACCAATATTGCCTGCTATTGCAATGTGTTTAGGTTTTTTTGTTTTGGCCATAACCGAAAGTAAAATTTTATAAAGTATCACGAAAGTAAGGGTAATTATTTCAAAGAAAATATTTTTTTGAGTATAGAATATAGAAAATAAGCGTAGATAAATTTTTAAATAAAACTGAACAATCGCTTTTAAGGGTTACAAAAAAATGGCAATGCATTGCTGCATTGCCATCTCTATTATTTTATGTACATTTTTACTTTAAATTCAACTGTAAAGCACCGCTTTCTTTAAGATCGCTTCTCACCGTTGCTCTGTATTCTTTGCCACCACTTTTAATAAGCATTAAAGCGGTGTTTGGTGGTGTAGTACCCTCATTTTCTGCAAACATGATAATGATATTGGTACCTTTTACCGCTTTCACTTTAAAGGACATGGTTTTTTCAGTAAGTGTTTGCTTGTTAGCTATAACTGCACCGTTAAAATATAAAGTTATTTGGTCGCCATCTGCCTCTGCGTTGTCTACAATATCTATGGTAACGTCAGCATCGGTAATATCAAAACTTTCTATCACTTTCGTATTTCGCCCATTGATAGCCGGACTAGTTTTTTCAGCAGCCTTTTCCGGTAATTGTACTGCTGTAATCATATTCGCAGAATTTAAATAAACTTTTGAAGCTTTCTGTACATCTGCAACTGTTATTGCTTTTACATATTTTTCATAGTTTATAAACCTATCGGTATTTGTTCCTTCTACTTTTGAATTTAGCAAAACATTCATCCAGGTATCATTGTCCTTTAAGTTTTCTCTATACTTTTCAAGCCATTGTTTTTTTACTTTTTCCAATGTTTCTGGTAACGGACCATTCTTTTGTATTTTTTCTATTTCACCTTTTAGACTTGTCAATACAGTTTCCACTTTTTCCGGTCCTGTAGGCAACTGCGCCATCATGGTATAATTTGGATAAGGATATTTTTCTAACCCGCCCAAAACACCACCACCATAAATAGCCTGCGCTTTTTCTCTTATTTCTTCTATGATTTTTATGTTCAAAGCCTCCGTCATTGCCTCAGCTTTAAGAGCAGCATCTTCTGAGTAAGCTACATCGCCACTGTACATTTGCATTACCAAACTTTTTTGTTCTTTTCCTTTTTTAAACTCAACTAATTTGTTTCCTCTTACAGGCCTTACTTTATTATCCTTAAAAGTTGTTTTCTTACCATTTGCTGGTAAGCTTGCTATGTATTTCTCTATAAATGGAATAATAGCTTCTTCTTTAAAACTACCCACAATTACAAACTGCATTCCAGTAACATCGCCCAGCCTTTCTTTGTAAATCTGCATGGCACGATCCAAATTTATTTTATCAAAATATTCAGGGTGTGGAACAGCTACGGGCGCCATTGGATTATTGCTGTACATAAACTTAAACAAAGTATCGATAAACGCAGCTTGTGGGTTGCTCATTATACCAGCCACCTGCGATTTATTTTTACTTACAAACGAATTAAATAAGGCAGTGTCTTTTCTCTGTTCAGTTACTTTTAAATACAGCATTTGAAACATTGTTTCCAAATCTTTTATAGTTGTATTACCACTAATCACATCTTTGGTGTCAGTAAAAGAAACACCTGCTGATGCTTTTTTGCCACTCATGGTTTTTGTAAGGTCTTGCGGTGCAAAATTACCAAAACCCATTGCCGCCTGTACTGCTGTAGCGTACTGTGCAGAATATTTATCTTTCAAATTATAATTGCTGCTACCACCAAATCTAGCTGCCTGCAATTTAATTTCGTCTGCCTTAAAATCGGTGGGTTTTAGCGTAACAGATACCCCATTGCTTAACAATAATTCTGTACTGCCCATTATTTTGTTTGCAGTTTTTTTAATTATTTTTCCCGCAACCGGTTTTTTGCTAAGCAAATCTGCAGCTATTGCTTTTTCTTCGTAAGCAGTAACTTTTTCTGCAGCAGCAGTGTTCACCATTGCTACCAATTCATCATTGGTAGGTAACTTAAAACCATCGGTTTTTTCAGGACCAGTAATATTTACAAAACGCTTTGGACTTTCTTTTAATTTGTTAGCTAATTTGTTTACATCTGATAAAGTAATTTCCGGCAAAAATTGTTTAACATAACCAAATTCATTTTCAATACCAGGTGCAGCATCACCATCTAAAAATAGTGTAAGATATTCTTCTACGAAATTGCCCGATTCTGTTTTGTCTTTGCTCTTAAACTGACTTTCGTAATTTGAAAATAAATTCTTTTTTGCTCTCTCCAGTTCTGCAGCAATAAAGCCAAACTGGTTTACTCTTTCTATTTCGTTTATTAAAACTTTTACTGCTTTTGAAGGGTCATTGGTACCTGTACCCGCATTTATACTAAACTGGTCAAAGCCTTTTACAAAACCACCAAAGTTGCCACCAGCATATAAAAATGGCGGATTAGGTTTTTGTGTGATTTCTCTAAAACGTGCATTGAGCATGGCATTGAAAAGCGATTGTATGATATAGTCTTTATAATCACCTACAGTGGTTAGTGCATTGTTTGTAAAAGCAGGCCATGCTATTTGTACATTAAAACCGGTAGCTTCTTTATCTGTAACAACTACTGCTCTGTCATCTTTATATGCCGGAAATTCAAATGGTGGAAGTGCTCTTGGGTTTGCAACTGGTGCTATAGTTCCAAAATGTTTAGTGATTAATTCCATCCCTTTTTCTTTGGTAATATCTCCCACTACTATTACCGCCATAAGATCTGGTCTGTACCAATCTTTGTAATAATTTCTAATACTCTCAGGCTTAAAATTGCTGATGATACTATCTTTTCCAATCGGCAATCGGCTGCCAAAACGAGAACCATTAAAATAAGCAGGCAACCATTTTTGCAACATCCTGTCATCAGCACCTTTTCCCAATCTGCTTTCTTCTAAAATGATTTGTCTTTCACCTTCAATATCATCTGTATTGTAGGTTACATTATGTGCCCAATCTTCCAATACCTGAAAACCTTTTTCAAGATTACCAGGTTTATCTGTTGGTATGGGTAAAATATATACAGTTCTATCAAAAGAAGTGTAAGCATTCAAATCGTTTCCAAAACCAACACCTATATCCTGCAAAAACGAAACGATGTCATTCTTTTTAAAATTTTTGGTACCGTTAAAGGCCATGTGTTCTGCCATGTGAGCAAGCCCTTGTTGGTCATCATCTTCACTTACACTGCCACTTTGCAAAGCAAGGCGCAGTTCTACTTTTTTCTCGGGTTTACTATTTGGCATAATGTAATAAGTAATCCCATTTGGTAACTTGCCCGTAGTAACTTTAGGGTTAAGGGGCAAAAGATCTGCTTTGTTGTATTGTGCTTGTAGGTTGCAGCAGTAAATGACGACCGCTACAAATAAAAAGAAGGGTTTAAAAATTTTCATACATTTTATTTAGTTGATATAAAGATACAATCCAAAAGGGCATATGAAGTGGAACTTTTGGGTTTTAAAAATTTTAAAAAAAATGTTTTGTAATACCTACCGTTGTGGTCATAAACTATCACAAAATTCAAAGAATTTAAAAGTGCATAATTATTGAAAAAAGATAAACTGAGGAAGGGCTCCTGACAAAAAAGTACGGGACACGGAGCACATCCTTAGTTGTAGCTCTTTTTGTCCCTTTCAAGAAGGACAAAAAAGCAGTAAGCGGGCAGCGGACGAATGTTACCAAAAGATAAAATGCTAAAAGCCTATTAGTATTTTTAATAATTTAATCCCATCGCTTCTCTTACGGCTTTCATTGTAGCATTAGCACTTTTATTTGCTTTTTCTGCACCTTTTTGCATTATTAAATTAAGGGCAGTTTCATCATTTAAAATATCCTGCGCTTTTTGCCTTATAGGGCTTATAAAATTCACCATATCTTCTGCAAGGTCTTTTTTCATATCGCCATAGCGAATAGAGGCGTTGTTGAAATCATCTTTGTATTTCTGTAATTTTTCATCACTGCTAACCAGTTTCATCAAGGCAAAAATGTTTTCAATATAATCCGGCATTACCGAATTTTTTTCCTTGGGTCCGCTATCCGTTACTGCTTTTTTTATTTTTTTAACAATGGTGTCATCATCATCTGCCAGGTACAAAGTTGCTGCCTGGTTTTCGCTTTTGCTCATTTTGCCGGTGTTATCCAGCGAGGGAACTTTTACCAGTTCATCATTGTAATTAAAAGCACGTGGTTCTGGAAAAACATTTCCATAGCGATGGTTAAACCTGTTGGCAAATGTGCGTGCCATTTCTAAGTGCTGCTCCTGGTCTTTGCCCACCGGTACATAGCTTGCACGATGTATCATAATATCTGCCGCTTGTAACACGGGGTAGGTAAGCAAACCTGCATTAATATTATCAGGGTTTTGGCGTGCTTTGTCTTTAAAGGTTACTGTTTTTTCCAGCTCACCCATATAGGCAAGCATGTTGAGGTAAAGGTATAATTCGGATGTTTCTCTGATATGACTTTGGCAATAAAATGCCGCTTTATCGGGGTCTAAACCGCAGGCAATATTTTCTGCCAATACACGGTAAACATTTTGTTTAAGTTCTCTCGTATCGGGGTGTGTAGTGAGGGAGTGAAGGTCTGCTACCATAAAATAACATTCAAACTCATCCTGCATTTTTACATAGTTTCTTATGGCACCAAAATAATTGCCAAGGTGTAAAAATCCGGTGGGCCTTATGCCACTCATCACTATCTTTTTTTGGGTAGAAATAATTTGTTCGCTCATGTTTAAAATATTGCGGCGAAGATAATAAAAACGGTTAGCTGTAGAAGCTTTTTTAGTGATGTTATCCATCCATGTAAAATGACCATGGCAATGAATTGAAATTACTAAGTTTGTAATATGGAAGTAAACGATACCATGATTGATAAACTTGCCGGCCTGGCCCGGTTAAAATTTAATGCTGAAGAAAAACAGCAGATAAAACATGACCTCCAAGGCATGATTGGTTTTATTGAAAAAATGAATGAGCTTGATACCACCGGAGTAGAACCATTGTTGCACATGACGGGCAATGTAAATGTTTTAAGAGAAGATATTGTAACAGGAAGTATAACAAATGAAGATGCTTTAAAAAATGCTGCAAATAGTAATGCACCTTTCTTTTTAGTGCCAAAAGTTATAAAAAAATAATTTAAAAAATAGTCATACATGGATGCTTCCTCAATACTGCAATTGCAAAATATTAAAAAGAGTTATTTTCTTGGAAAGCAGGAACTACCTGTATTGAAGGGAATAACGATGGATATTTATAAGAACGATTATGTAGCATTAATGGGACCAAGCGGTAGCGGAAAATCTACTTTAATGAATATACTTGGCTGTTTAGATTCTCCTACAGGAGGTAGGTATATTTTAAATGGAAAAGATGTAAGCCGTATGGAAGATGATGACTTGGCTACCGTAAGAAATATAGAAATTGGTTTTGTGTTTCAACAGTTTAATTTATT
>JANPIF010000397.1:0-3570 GCA_031424845.1 Ferruginibacter sp. | reverse complement strand
AAAGTGAGTACTTCCAATATAACACTTAATGGAAACTACGGAATTACGAATAGGTTGAATATAATAGCCATGCTACCATACATTAAAACAAAAGCAAGTGCAGGGCAACTAGCCGGGCAAAAAGGCTTTCAGGATGTAAGTGTATTTGTAAAATGGTCGGGTTACGAAAAACAGTTTAAGAAATCTATTTTAAAAACAATTTTAATTGGGGGCGTGTCTACACCCACCAGCAATTACACGCCAGATATTATGCCACTTTCTATTGGTACTTACAGCAAAACAGCTACGCTTAGAGCGATGGTAGATTACCAACAAGGCAATTGGTTTGGTACAGTTTCGGGTAGCTATATTTTTAGAAACAATGTAAAACTTGATAGAAATACTTATTACACAAATCGCATACATTATACAAACGAAGTTGCAATGCCAGATGCATCAAACTATAATATACGGGTTGGCTACCGTAGCGAAACTTGGATCATAGAAGCCATCGCTAACAAATGGGTAACCAATGGTGGTTTCGACATTACAAAAAACAATATGCCTTTTGTAAGCAATAAAATGAATACAACAACCATTGGTTTACATCTAAAATATGAAACAAATTTTATTGATGGTTTGTCTTTTGTTGCAGATGGAATTACAACTGTTGCCGGCAGAAATGCAGGACAGGCAACTGGGTTTAACGCAGGTGTTTTTTACATAATGAACTTTGCTAAAAAGGTTAAAAAACAATCCACCCAAAGCAATTAATATTAGTCAAAAATTTATAAGAAACTAACATGAAAAAAATATTTATATACCTGTCATTTCTTTTTACAGTGGTATTGATAAACTTGTCCTGCTCTAAAGAAATTACAGAAGTAAATGAAACGTACGAATTATTAAACCCAACAAGACCTGATGCCAATGCCGGTACCTGGAAACCCATTTTACTAACTTCTAACAATGAATTTCCTTGTGCCGCTCCCATTGCAACCACAAGCCCAGATTATGCTTTACAGCTTAACGAAATAAAAAGTTTTCAAAACGATTTATCGTCTGATAAAAGAAAACTGGTAAACTATTGGGGAGCAGGTGCTGTACTTCGTTGGAACGAAATTATGCGTGACCTTGTAGCAAAACATAACATTCCACCGTATCAAAATCCTGATGGAACTTATCCACTTCCGCAGGCCAATAATCCACTCGCCTATCCAACATTTCCATTTTCCAATCCGCCTTATGCGGCACGTGCGTATGCATATTTAAGCGCAGCACAATATGATGCCTGCATAGCTGCGTATTATTATAAAACTCAATTCAACCGCCCCGCTCCTTTTAATGTAGATGGTACTATTCAAACATTATTGCCAAAATCTACCTTGCCATCATACCCTAGTGAAGATGCTGTAGTAATGGGTGTTTCGGTAGAATTATTAAAATTACTTTTTCCAGGCGATCAGGATTTTATAAACCAAAAAGCTGAAGAACATAAGCGTGCAAGGTTAATTGCCGGTGCAAATGTTCGCAGCGATTTAGATGCCGGCGAAGCCTTGGGAAAATCAGTTGCCACAAAATTTATTGCTCGTGCTCGTGGCGATAGAGCAGGTGCTGCCGTGGGCAACCAGATAATCTGGACACAATTAGAACAAAGCGTTATCGCTTCCGGACAAACTCCATGGATAAGCCAGGAATCGCCAAAGCGCCCGGCTATGTTGCCTATGTTTGGTAAAGTAAGAACGTTTTTATTCGATTCGTTAACGATGGTTACAACCATTCGTCCTTCCGCTCCCCCATCAACAACATCGTCACAATTTCAAACTGAGTTGCAGGAAGTATTTGATATCAGTAAAAATTTAACCAGAGAACAATTGCGCATTGCACATTTTTGGGCAGATGGCATAAACACTTACACGCCGCCTGGCCACTGGAATTATATTGCTGCCACCGATTTTGTACAACAACATTTTAGCGAGGCAAGATGGGCAAGAAATATGGCATTGTTAAACATGAGTTTAATGGATGCTGCTGTAGTTTGTTGGGATGCAAAGTCTCTTTACTACACTCCACGCCCATCACAAATGAACCCTGATATTAAAACAGTAACAGGACTTCCCAACTTTCCTGCATACGTTTCAGGTCATAGTACCTTTAGCGGTGCCGCCGCCACGGTATTGGGTTATATCATTCCTGCAAACAATTCAAAATATAAAGCTTATGCAGATGAAGCTTCTAAATCTCGTTTATATGCCGCTATACATTACCGCAGCGATTGTGATAAAGGTTTAGAAGCAGGCAAAAAAGTTGGTGCTTATGCCATCAGTAGAGGACAAAATGATGGTGCAGAATAACTCTTTCTTTTAAAAGGATTATCTTAAAAAGTTACCGTTTGTTTTCTGATTTGGGGCTTTCAGTAGATACCTTGAATCAACATTTGAACGGGCTGTATGTAGTAGTGCCGCAGAAAGTTTCTTATGATTTACTGTGCTCTTTTGCGGCAGCTACTACTGCCCAT
The DNA here is from genome assembly GCA_031424845.1 of Ferruginibacter sp. Taxonomy (GTDB): domain Bacteria; phylum Bacteroidota; class Bacteroidia; order Chitinophagales; family Chitinophagaceae; genus Ferruginibacter. The sequence goes on along the minus strand of JANPIF010000397.1, from coordinate 1,073 downwards.
CCCGCAGCCCTTCATCTTTTGTTTTTCAATTAAACAATGCTTCAAACCAATGTATAAAAACAAACTACCCACAGCACAAATGAATTAATCTGATTGTATCCTACTATTGTTCAAAAAAGGCTTTTAATTTATAGCATAATAAACCAAAATCTTTTTTATTACTCATAGTAAAAAATATAAATTTAAATGCCAGCTTTGATTTATCTTAAACATTATATTTAAAATAGTCAACTTCTCAAATAAATTGCTATGAATATTAAAATAGTTCTGTTGGTTTTCACCCTCTTTACACTTACAACCATGGCACAAAAAACGCCTGATAAAATTTATGGTCAGTTGTTTATTGACGTACAAACCTCCGGTATTTTTCCAGATAATAAAACCTTTGTGGATTACACACCTAAAAGGAAACCAACGGATATCATGTATGAATATGGGCTAGCCAAAAGTCCTACTATGGATCTTAAAAAATTTGTAGAGGCAAATTTTACCGCCCCCGCAGAGCCACCTGCATTTAATTATGTGCAACAAGAAACGGATGTAGTAAAACATATTAAAAACTTATGGAGTGTTTTAAAAAGAGATGCAGATAAAACAGTAGAAGGTTCATCATTATTACCTCTTCCTTATCCATACATTGTACCGGGTGGGCGTTTCAGAGAAATTTATTATTGGGACAGTTATTTTACCATGCAGGGTTTAAAGGAAAGTGGTGAAACCGTTTTAATAGAAAACATGATTGATAATTTTGCTTACCTCATTAAAACTTATGGCCATATTCCAAATGGAAATCGTACTTATTATTTAAGTAGAAGCCAGCCACCATTTTTTTGTATGATGGTAGAATTACTGGCAGGCATAAAAGGTAACAACGTTTACAAAAAATATTTACCAGAAATGCAAAAGGAATATAACTATTGGATGGAAGGTAGCGCTACAGTAAAAAATGGTCAGTCTTTTAAAAGAGTTGTAAAATTAAATGATGGAACCATTTTAAACAGGTACTGGGACGACTTAGATATACCTCGCCAAGAAGGTTACACAAAAGATATTAAAGTAGCAGAAGATGCAGT
>JANPIF010000396.1:0-1065 GCA_031424845.1 Ferruginibacter sp. | reverse complement strand
CATCTTTATTTATTAACCACTCTACCGATACATCGGGAAAAATAAAACCTCGGCTGTACAATTGTGTTAGGGGATTATTGTAATCAATATTTTTTTCTACCAACAACTGTATGTTTTTACTAAACCTAAATTTTACACTGGATCTTATGTTTGCTTGTAATTGTGTAGCCTGCTGGTTTAAGGATGGATTTACATCTACAGCAAAAGATACAATACCATTGGTAATTTTTTCAAGAGCATTGCTTAATACACTTGTAAGCCAAGAGCTAACTGCTCCACCAATTGTACTGGTCGCAATAGAGAGTGTACTGCCACCGGTTATAAATGCTTCATTGTTGCTGATAAGCTGATTAAAAAGAAGCAAACTGGCCACTTGCTTATTCATTTCATTTTCATCATTTTTAAAATCTGCCAACCTTTTTACAACATAAAAATCTCGGTTAAATTCACTTCTTTCAGGCAGTTTAAATTCAAAACTAATCTCCGGTTTTTTTAGCGTTCCTCTAATCTTCGATAGTATAGTAATGTCTTCCTGTTGGCGCACATTTGTAAGGGATGTTATGCTGCCAATATCTACGTTTTTTGCAAGGTATTCTGCCTCCATATCTATTGCTGCCAAAAAAGGATCTCCGTTCCAGGTAATAGAACCACGGCTCAGTGTAAATGGTTTCTTTAAGAACGTTTGAAAGTTAAATGTATATTCTCCTCTAGTAAGGTCATATCTGCCTCTAATGGTTAATGGCTCTTTTGTACCTACTCTAATATTAAGCAATCCATTACCTTCTCCTTTTATAACGTCCCCTGTTTGCTCATCTAAAATCACATCTATTTTACAAGCCGGGTTGGCAGTTAAATTCATATTCACCACAAGGTTTGATGCGCCCTTTAAAGTATTATCATTATCCATCAACGAACCAAACTGTATGAAATCTATATAATCTATTACATTACTTTCTCTGCTGTTGCCGGTTGGCAAATAAATGTGGCTACTATCTGTTTCACTCGGTTCTCCATCAATATTCATTCTCATATTGGCAATATCTCCATTCAAACTCATATTGCCCC
>JANPIF010000395.1:0-11836 GCA_031424845.1 Ferruginibacter sp. | reverse complement strand
TTTTATTGTTGGCTTAAAAATGCTTTCCAGGCCTGAGTCTGCACGAAAAGGAAATTTAATAGCTGCAGGTGGAATGGCGCTTGCCATTGTGGGAACAATCTTTTTATACGAAACAACAAACGGAGAACATCTTGGTAATTTGCCCTGGATGTTTGGTGCACTAATTATTGGCGGAGTATTAGGTGCGGTAAGTTCACGCAGAGTAAAAATGACCCAGATGCCTGAAATGGTAAGCTTATTTAATGGTATGGGAGGTGCATGCGCCATGCTTATTTCGTTGATAGAATTTAATCATATAAAAGGCAGCGAAATTGAGTTAGGCCATTATATAGCAATCGTTTTGGGACTGGTAATTGGTAGCATTTCTTTTGCAGGAAGTATTATTGCTTATTTAAAATTAAGTGGCAAACAGAGAGATATTAGTTTTAAAGGTCAACATATTTTTAACCTCATTTTATTTTTAATAATTATTATTGGATCTGTTATTACCTACTCTGCTGATCCCGCTAATGCTGCAACTTTTTTCTATGCAACTTTTGCATTATCTATTTTATACGGAATATTTTTTGTGCTACCAATTGGTGGTGCGGATATGCCCGTGGTAATATCATTATTAAATTCTTTGACTGGTGTGGCAGCAGCATGTGGTGGTTTTTTATACAACAACAAAGCAATGCTTACGGGTGGTATTTTAGTGGGGGCCGCAGGTACCTTACTTACTGTACTTATGTGCAAAGCAATGAACAGAAGTTTGCTGAATGTAATAATTGGCAACTGGGGTGGAAGTGCTGCTTCATCTGCATCTTCGGAGAAGGGCGGACATGTAAAAGAAGTATCCTTAAGTGATGCTGCTATGCTGATGAGTTATGCTAAAAAAGTGGTGATTGTTCCCGGTTATGGATTGGCAGTAGCACAGGCGCAACATACATGCCATGAACTTGAAAAAATATTGGCAGAAAAAGGTGTAGAAGTTTCTTACGCCATACATCCTGTAGCTGGAAGAATGCCTGGACACATGAATGTATTGTTGGCAGAGGCTGATGTGGCATATGAAAAATTAGAAGAGATGGAAGAAGCCAATAACAATTTTAAAAATACAGATGTAGTATTGATATTAGGTGCAAATGATGTGGTAAACCCTGCGGCAAAAAACGATCCCGCCTCCCCTATTTACGGCATGCCTATTTTAGAAGTAGAATTAGCAAAAACTGTTATTGTAAATAAAAGAAGTATGAAACCTGGTTATGCAGGTATAGAAAATTCATTGTTCTTTCAACCTAAAACTACCATGTTATTTGGGGATGCAAAAAAGGTTTTGCAAGATTTGTGCGCTGAGGTAAAAGCTACATAAACACATATTTTTTGTAATATTTCATTTAAGAGTTTACTAACATTTTCGGTTGTAAATTTATTCATGTTTCAGGCAGGATATTTTAAATTATTTTATTTACTATTTGGGTGCATATTTTTATCTGCAAATTTAAAAGCACAAAATCTTTTAGTAAACACAGATTTTGAAACTTTAAATAATTGTATTGAATATCATCAAGACTGCTCACCCGAAGCTTGGTTTTACATAAAGCCTGCCATTACTCCTCTCATCAACAACACTGCTGTTCCAAATCCATTTAGTGGAAAAGATTTATTAATAGTCCCAGTTGAAAATGTTTATTCTTCAACCAAAAACAGAACATTCATTTATTCAATGTTCTGTTGTCCCTTGCAAAAAGGCAAACAATATAAACTTGCATTTTATATAAATACTGGTGGCAATAGTTTTTATGGGTTAGATTTTTATTTAAGTAAAAATGAATTTACATCTTCTAATTTTAAAGAAGATTCTGTAAAGCCAACAATTCATATTTCAAAAGAAGATATTGTAAATGAATTGAGCGGATGGAATTATGTTGAAACTGTTTACACAGCCGAAGGAAATGAAAAATTTATTTTGGTAGGTAATTTAAGCAAACAAAAATTTGACTTTGTTTCTTACCAACGAATGAATAAAGCAGGAGATGTTTTTTATTTTATCGATGATATTTCATTTTCATCAATAATACCTCAACCATTATGCAGCGATTACAAAATAAATGTAGATAAACTTTACGCACAAAATTTTAGACATACAGAAAGTGCTCTTGTACAAAATGTTGATTTATTTCCTAATATTATTAGAGATACTATCACTGTACCTGCAGTGTTTTTTGAAACCGATAAAGATGTTTTAAAACCTTCCTTTAAAACATTACTTGATGAGCTTATCGTTAAATTTAAAGACAAAAATATATCATCCATAATAATTGAAGGACACACTGATAACACCGGTACCAAAGAAAGAAACATCATCCTATCAAAGCTTAGGGCAGAAAGTGTGCGAAAATATTTTATCCAAAAAATGAAGAACAATTCACTTGAAATAATAGCAAATGGAAATGCTGCAGAATATCCTGTTGCAGAAAATGTAACCGAAAAAGGAAGAGCAAAAAACAGAAGAGTACAGATAATTATTTCTTACACAAAAAATAATAAATAGGTAACAATTTCATACATTGAATTTTATTATTTACAAATAAATGTGTTGCATATTCTTAACAAGTAATACTGCACTTTTATGCATGTATTTTTGCATCTTTGCAGCATTGAACCCAAACCCTGACTTGATTTAAATACATACTTATGAAAAAAATTATTTTGTTCTTATTCATTCTCCCCTTTTTTGCAAACGCACAAGAGGCATTGTTTGTACAGGGTTCTTCTGGAAACCTTTTCATTAATCATTTGGCTGCACCAAAAGAAAGTTTTTATAGTATTGGTCGTTTATACAATATCAGTCCAAAAGAAATAGCCCCTTATAATAAGTTGGTGTTAGAAAATGGATTAACGATTGGTCAATCTTTAAAAATACCATTAAAGGCTGTAAATTTTGCACAAGCAAATTCGGTAGAAAAAGATGAAGTAGCAGTTCCACTTTATCATAAAGTAGAAGCGGCAGAAACACTTTTTCAACTTAGCAATAATTATAATAAAGTTCCCGTTGCATCTTTAAAAGCTTGGAATAAATTAAAATCCGATGCGGTAAGTCCTGGGCAGAATATGATTATTGGTTACTTAAAAGTAAAAAAAGAATTGTCTGCTTTTGCACAACAGGGTGCGAAAATACCTGTTGAAACAACAGAAGTTGTGTTGGTAAAAGAAGTGCCTGCAAAAAAAGTAACTGCAGTGGTTGAAACTCCTAAACCGAAAAAAGAAGAGGTTGCTAAAAAGATTTCAGAACCAATTGAAGAAAATAAAAAAGTAGATGTAGAAAAAATAAAAGTAGAAACTGTGGCTAGACCAACCAATGTAAGTCTTTCAACAGATTTAAAAACCGGTGTATTTAAATCTTCATTTTTAGATAGTGGAAATGAAGAAAAAGTCACTGCAGGCGTTTTTAAAAGTACTATTGGTTGGGAAGATGGAAAATATTATTGCTTACAAAATAACGCAGCCCAAGGTGCTATTGTAAAAATAACTAATCCAGCAACTGGTAAATCAATTTATGCAAAAGTATTGGATGTAATGCCAGATCTTAAACAGAACGATAACCTGGCAATTAGAATAAGTAATGCAGCCGCAGATGCATTGGGAGCAGGATCAGCTAATTTTGAGTGCAAAATTAATTATTAAAGAAAACACTTTGTTTAATATGTTAGGCTGTATCATAATTTTGAAGGGTATGTCATGTTGAGCTTGTCGAAACATTACATACCCTTCAAAATTCAAAAGATTATAAATTTCGACAAGCTCAATTTGACAATCTTTTGAATATTGATATAGCCTCTTCTTATTTATCAAAACGATAACCTCGTAAAAAATCTTTTATATCTATTCTTTTCTTTCCTTCCAATTGTAGAGTTAAAATATTTATGTACCCATTGCTGCAGGCAAATTGAATAAAGTTCTTCTCATCGGTTTTAAAAGCCCCAGGTTCAATGGTTGGTGAATCTATAATTTTTTCTGCCTTAAAAATTTTCAAAGTTTTACCATTCAGTTTTGTAAAAGCAGCTGGGTATGGAGATAACCCACGTATAAAATTATAAACTTCTTCAACAGTTTTTGTCCAATCTATATTACACGTTTCAGTAAAGATTTTTGGCGCATGTTGAAGGGTTGAATGTTCATGGTTCAAAATTGAAGGTTGGGGCTTTTCATTGAGACTACCTTCAGCTAAACCTTTTATGGTTTTTAATAAAAGATTTGCACCAAGTTCTTTTAATTTATCATGGACTGATCCTGCATCATCATCTTCTTCAATTTTAATTCTATCAGTCAATAAAATATTTCCTGTATCTATTTCCTGTTGGAGTTTAAACGTTGTTACACCAGTAAACTCTTCACCATTTATGATAGCCCAATTTATAGGAGCTGCTCCTCTGTATTGTGGCAATAAAGATCCATGAACATTAATAGTACCCATGGGCGGCAAATTCCATACTACTTCAGGCAACATTCTAAATGCTACCACAGCTTGAACATCTGCATTCAACGCTTTCAGTTCTTCTAAAAAATCTGCATTTTTTAATTTTTCGGGTTGAAGAATATGCAAACCTTTTTCAACAGCATATTTTTTTACAGCACTTTGTTGCACCTGCATGCCTCGGCCTGCTTGTTTATCAGGCGCAGTTATTACTGCTACAATATTGCAGCCATCGGTTACTAATTTATCCAAAGATGCAACTGCAAACTCTGGTGTGCCCATGAAAATTATTCTTAAGTTTTTGTAGTTTTTTTGCAAAGGTTATTTTGTGAAAGGTGAATAGTGAATATGCCAATGGTAAATCTTTAATAACAAAAACTAATGTAACGTTGAGTTTATTAGAATCTGCCAAGTCACCCTCCTTGGGAGGGTTTAGGGGAAGTTGTCTTAATACAACAAATACTTTTTCCTTATTTTCTTAAAAGCGTTCAATTTCGGTTCCCAGCTTTTTCTTATTACTTTTTCCGAAATACCTTTTTTAATTTGTTTCATTAATACATCATTTCCTGCAAGTTTATTAAAGAAATTATTTGCAAGAAAAAAAGAATCCTTTCCAGGAAATAGTTTGTAAGCATCAATTAAATATTTAAGCTGAATTTTATCATCCACTTTTTTCAATGTTTCATTAACGCTGCCTGCTAAGTTCCATCCATAACAAAGCTGGTTATAGCACTTACTGCTTTTAGCACCTTCATTGGGTACCGGTGTAAATGAAAATAAATTCTTTGGCAAAGTTGGGTGGCCATAAATCTGAAAAGGTTTTGGTGTACCTCTCCCTTCACTTAACACTGTGCCTTCAAAAAAGCAAGTACTGGGGTATAAATAAATAGATTGCATTTCTGGTAAATTAGGCGATGGATTTACAGGCAAAGAATATTTTGTATTGTGATCATAATTTTTGCAGGTAATTATTTCTACATGGAAATTTGGTAATGGGTGTTTACTGTATAAAAATGCCCTGTTATCAGGCTGCATATTTATATTTATCACAGGGTAAATGGTGTTTGTTTTAAGTAATCTTTCTAAAATTAACATCTGTGCATATTCTGCTATGGTCATTCCGTATACAACAGGTACAGGTTGCATACCAATAAAGCTTTTAAACTTGGGTTCCAATACTGGTCCATCTACATAAAATCCATTAGGATTAGGCCTATCTAAAATAACAAGTGGCTTATCATTTTCAATGCAAGATTCTATTAAATATTCCAGTGAGGAAATGTAGGTGTAAAAACGAACTCCTATATCTTGTATATCAAAAACAACCACATCTACATTTTTTAAATCTTCTGCAGTCGGTTTTTTATGATTACCGTATAAACTTATTACAGGCAAGCCAGATTTTTTATCTATCCCGTTTGCTACATGTTCGCCTGCACTGGCGTTACCTCTAAAACCATGCTCAGGTCCAAAAATCTTAACGATGTTTATACCCTTTTTTTGCATCGTATCTACCAAGTGTGTATTACCAACTATACTTGTTTGGTTAGCAAACACAGCCACAGCTTTCCCTTTAAGGTATGGCAGCCAAACTTCCATTCGCTCTGCACCAGTAATTACAGATTCCTTATTATACTTTTGGGCAAAACAAAATCCAGTCAATAGCATTGAAAAGACCGTCAGCGCAAATAATTTTTTTCTCATGGCATCAAAGTTGCACATTATTTTTAAATGAGTGCATGTTCTTATTAATTAAATTGCACCCGTAAAAATTTTTAACATTAAAAAATAAAGTTATGGCAGAGGTTAAAAGCGGTGATGTTGTAAAAGTACATTACACCGGTAAGCTTACAAACGGTGAGCAATTCGATTCTTCTACAGATCGTGAACCATTGGAGTTTACTGTAGGTGCAGGGCAAATGATTGCAGGCTTTGATGCCGCTTTGCCAGGTATGAAAGTAGGGGATAAAAAAACAATTAATATAGCTGCAAAAGATGGCTACGGCGAAACAGACGAAACAGCCATTATTGAATTTCCCAAAGAAAATGTACCAGAAGATATGAAGCTGGAAGTTGGTCAACAACTTACTTTAAGCAATGAGCAAGGGCAACCTTTTCCAGTAGTGGTAAAAGAAGTAAAAGATGATGTAGTTGTTTTAGATGCCAATCATTTTTTAGCAGGAAAAGAATTGGTTTTTGATATTGAGTTGATGGAAATTGGTGGTTAACAAATTACCCTTCCCGAGAATACAGTTAAAGGCTGTTACTTTTTTACATTATTGAGATTGACAACTAGTATTGGAAAGGATAGTTCAACATATTTTATATTTTTAAAAGCCCACTTTTTATTTAGTGGGTTTTTTATATTTACTAATCTTGAAGGTTTCCAACTTACTCAATGGGTTTATCCTAGTACAGCCATGAAGAGTCAGAATATCTAATGCACAATAGAAGATGAAAAATGAAATCCAGATGAAGGGCTGCGGGATGGGCAGTAGTAGCTGCCGCAATAATAAGCCTTAATGGATAATAAACTTTGTGGCGGCACTACTACATACAGCCCGATCAAAAGTTTATTAAAGTTCTTCTGCTCATAGCCCCTACAAAAAAATTAATTATAAAACTTATAAAATAATGAGTTCACAATAATTGTTTTTTTCTCCGACCAATCGTTAATTTCACAGTCTTAAAAAACAAAAATGATAGCAATAAATAAAGATGCATTGGTAGAAAGATTTATGCGGTATGTGCAGGTAGATACGCAGAGCGATCCGGAAAGCAACAGTTTTCCAACAACTGAAAAACAAAAAGATTTAAGTAATATTTTAGCGACAGAATTGAAAGCAATGGGGCTTGCAAATGTAGAGCTAGATGAATTTGGTTATGTATATGCAACTCTCCCCGGCAATAGCGATAAACAAAATATTCCATCAATATGTTTTTGCAGCCATGTAGATACAGCGCCGGATTGCAGCGGCAAAAATGTAAAACCTATTCTACATAAAAATTACAATGGGGTAGATATTATTTTGCCAGAGGATGCTACACAAATTTTAAGTACAACCACTTCTCCATATTTAAAAACACAAATGGGTGGAGATATTATTACTGCCAGTGGTAACACTTTATTGGGAGGCGATGATAAAGCTGGTGTAGCAATAATTATGCAGGCGGCCCAATATTTAATTGATAACCCTGCAGTAAAACATGGCGATATTAAAATTGTTTTTACGCCGGATGAAGAAGTTGGAAAAGGAGTTGCAAAAATAGATATGCAAAAAGTAGGTGCACAGTTTGGCTACACATTAGATGGTGGCGAAGCAGGCTCGTTGGAAGATGAATCGTTTAGTGCAGATGCTGCTACCATCACTATTAACGGCGTTATTGTACACCCAGGTTATGCAAAAGGCAAACTTAAAAATGCTATAAAAATTGCGGGAGAAATTTTGGATGCACTTCCAAAAAATGAATGGAACCCCGAGAGTACCGAAAAGCGGGAAGGGTTTGTGCACCCAACATCTGTTAATGGAATTTCAGAAAAGACGACCATTGGTTTCATTGTGAGAGATTACACAAGAGATGGATTGCTTAGCCACCATGCACGCTTAAAAAATATTGCTGAAACAATTGTAGCAAAATATGAAGGGGTAACGATGGAGTATGTGCAAACAGAGCAATATAGAAATATGAAGGAAGTATTGGACCAGCATCCTCAAGTTGTTACAAATGCCGCGGAAGCCATCAAACGCAGTGGCTTGGCGGTTATACAGGAAAATATACGTGGTGGTACGGATGGAAGCAGACTGAGTTATATGGGGTTGCCTTGTCCGAATATTTTTACCGGCATGCAAAATATACATGGCAAACAAGAGTGGATTGGCGTAAACGATATGATGAAAGCCGCAGAAACAATAGTGCATTTATGTATGGTGTGGGAGGAGAAAAGTTAATAAAGAAATAAAGAATTTGGGATTAGGAATAGGGAGTTAAGTTTGGGGCTTTGGGCTGAGAAGCTTTGTGGGACAGTTTATCGGGCTATTCGCTACAATCTTTTTTTCGTTCCTCAAAAAAGGATTTTCGCTTCTATCCCGCAGCCATTGATCGGTAAAACTTTTTTCAACTTTTATTACAGCATAGATAAGCAGCTGATAAAAGGAAAAAATATTTTTTTACACTCCCATCTTTGCAAAGAAGAAAATCTTTGAGACATTTTTTTATCTAATGAATCAATTCACATTTGCAGTTCCATCTGGGTATTCCAATTCCAGCTCATGTTCAAGATCTATCACCGTTTCGTCTTTAAAATTTATTCTCACATAAATAGTAAAGATTCCCCAGCCAGAACTATCAAGTTTAAATTTATTTTTTCTTGTTTTTACCACTCTCACAGGGTCTTTAAAAGTAAAGTGGAGATTATAAATTACGTTGTCAATTTTATTTAATTCTGCTTCTTCGGCATCTATCCACAAACTCCAGTTCCACCAATCGTCTCCTTCGTATTTTGATGATTGAACCACTTTGTAATTACCTTCTGTATTATGTTGCACCGCTGATAAAACTTGCATAATTTTAATCTTTTTGTAGTTGTACATTTATTAATCCCACAGAAACAAAACCTGAATTCCACAGAATATTATTTTGGCTTTCTACCGTTATTTCAATTTGAGCTTCTTCGCCGGGTATCTTCTTTACAATAATTCCTAAGCCCTGCCCTAGCCTTTCCAGCTTGGCTTCTTCCGGTTCATAAAATTTTGCCTTGTGTAAAAATCTGTACCTGCAAACTGTATCTCTGCTTTTTAAAAACGGTCGTATCTCTTCTACAAAATTATTAGGTACCAGCATAAAAGTTTTGTGGGTAAACTTCAGTTTTTCTTTATTTATAAATTTTGTGATTGCAAACATCAATTCAGCTTTGTCAGTAATTTCATACCATTGCCTATCACCTGTAATTCCTTTTTGCGTATCTACGCCTTTCTCTCTAATTTCAAATAAAGGAATATTTTTTTGCAGGGCCAATGCAAGTTCTTCAACAACCCATTTATGTGTTGTATAACTACCGTCTTGTTTCAGGTCTCGTTTGGTTAAAAAACCAATACACGCATCCGATTCTTCTACTCTCGTCATTACCCCATCAGATAATTTTTCACCCTGCATTTCTTCCCCTGTAACTACATCGCAGCCAAGTTCTTCCACAAAAGGTATGATTAAATCTTTTATCCATTTATCGTTGTCATTATAGCCAAAACCTATAAATACTTTCATATACAGTTTTTTTCAGTTTATATACTGTTACCCAAACGCTGCCAATCAAATGCAGCTCCAATATCAGTTTTATCTTTTCTACAGTTTACGTGCGTAACTACGCCTTTTAATTTAGTAAAATCATTGGCTGTCATAATATCATATCTACCAAGTTCCGGTAAAATAACTTTGGGCAGATTATATTTAGCACATAAAAATTTTATGAGTTGGGCTGTTGCTTTGTATTGGGCATCAGTATATGTTGCGTAGTATTCAAAGCCTCTGTATTTAGCAGGCAATTTGGTATAATATTGTGTTTCATCTAAACTGCAATACACATCTTGTTTACTATAAGTTGTAACGAGGTTGGTACCATTTTTTACCAGAGGACCGATGTTAGAAATTTCTATGCCAATGCACTCCTTACTCATAGCGGTATTGCCTCCCATAGCACCAGGGCCTACATGATAACTCCAATATTTTGATGGGAATAAATTATAAATATTGCCATTTCTACCAATTACAAATGGCACAGATACATGACCCTTTGTAAGGGTAGCAATATCTCCTTTTAGATACCCCATCGTATAATGCAACATAATTTTACGCTTGGCAGTTTCTTCCTCAAAGTAATATGATTTGTCTTTGTTGTCTCTTATACAATCAACCAATGTAATATACTCTGTTGTATTGGGAATTTTTACGGAAATTTCTTTAAGAATAAATCTCTTTCCGTTGCTATCTATTCCAGATGTTTGAAAAGAATTTTCGTGAGATACAATGCTGGCTGCTTTCATGCTAATTTATTTTAAGTGTTAAGGTTTCGGTTTTTTAAAAACAAAACAGATACAACTTCAAAATTTCATAGCGGATGCTGTTATAAACAGCTTAGATTAAAATTAGAAAGCATTAAGATACAACTTTATATTAAATTAATTCATCATCTCCTTAGCATTTTCTAATGCGGCGGCTGTAGGTTTTTCACCGCTTAGCATTTGAGCAATTGCTACTATCCTTTCATCATCATTTAAAAGCCTTACAGATGTCTGAATGGTATCTTTTACAATTTGCTTGTACACGAAGTAGTGTGCATTGGCTTTGGCAGCTATTTGAGGCTGGTGAGTTATGGATATTAATTGGTGAGATGCAGAAAGTTCTTTCATGATAATTCCCACTTGCTTGGCGGCTTCACCACTAATACCAGTATCTATTTCATCAAATATTAAAACAGGTAGTTGTAATTTTTTTGCCACCAATGATTTTACTGAAAGCATCAATCGACTCAGTTCTCCCCCACTTGCAACTTTATGCAAAGGCTCAAATCGGTTGCTCTTGTTTGCATCAAATAAAAAGTTTATTTCATCACTTCCACTTGCAGATAATTGTGAAGGTTTTATTTCTATTTTTATTTGTGCATTAGGCATCCCTATTTGCGCAAGCAAAGCATTTACTTTTTGTGTAAATGGTTTTATTTGAGCAATTCTATTAGTATTTATTTTTGCTGCAATAGCTGTAGATTCTTTTAGTAAAACCTCACTTTCTTTTTCTGCTTTTTCAATAGAATTGGAAATATTAAATACTGCATCCAATTTTTGTTGCAGGGTTTCCTGTATTTCCAATAATTCTTTGGTTGTAGTTACAGAATGTTTTTTCAATAATCTATATCCTGCTGAAAGCCGCTCATTCACAATATTTATTCGCATGGCATCATATACAATAGCGTCATCAATTTTTTCCAGTTCATCCGCTACATCCTGTATTTCCAATTGTGCACTGGTCAATCTTTTTTGAAGATCTTCAATATCTACATGGTATTCTTTTAATGCAGATAATTTTTGAGAGAACGATTTCAAATTTTGAGTTACAGGTTCTTCACCGCCTGAAAGAAAACCATAAATAGTACCGAGTTGTAACTTTATATTTTCTGCATTGCTCAACAGTTTTATTTCGGCATCCAACTCTTCCAACTCATTTTCTTTAAAATTTATTTCAGTAAATTCTTCCAGCAAAAATCTATTATAATCTGCTTCTTTATCTGCTGCTGCTTGTTCTTGCCTTAGTGAATCCAACTCGTTTTTTATGTTCGTATATTTTGCAAAAACACTTCTTAGCTGTAATAAAAGATTTCCATTATCTGCC
>JANPIF010000394.1:0-1932 GCA_031424845.1 Ferruginibacter sp. | reverse complement strand
TTTCCTTCTCCATAAAAATCAACTGCAAAGGCCAAGTAACCCAATGCAGCCAATTGCTTTGCACGGCCACGGGTGTAATCTCCTATTCCCCACCACTCCGGCACAATTAATACAACAGGCCGTGGCGTAGTAATAGATTCATCATAGGCTACAAATCCTTTCATAGTAACAGCATCACCGGAATAGTCAATATTTTCAGATTTAATGGATGGTAATTTAGCTGTTGCTGTATCTGTGGAATTAATTTTAGATTCTTCTGCTTTTTCATTACTGTTACAAGAAGATGCAGCAAATAAAAGTAAACCTGCGGTACTAAAAGTGAAAAATTTTTTAAGCATAGCAATTAAATTTTTAGTGAGTTGTTAAATAAAGTATTTACAAAATTTCGAAAGCCGGTTTGTATTCATTCCAAAAGTTATCTAAAGCAATTATATTTTTCTTTAAAAAAGTAATTATTACGGGCCAATCGTTTTGATTGAAAATATTTACACCTTTAATATCTATAAATATCTTACTTATATTTTGATCGTATTCATTTACATAATCTTTATCCATTACCCAATTACTTCCTGAAATTTCAATAAGCTGATTTGCAAATTTAGTAAAAGTGTAAAAATATTGATGTTGTAACTCCGTATTTGGTAAGCGAATCTCAATAGCAACAGAAGCACTGCTTTTATCGACATCCATTTTAAAAAAAATGCCCTTTATACCTGTTTTATAATTTACCCAATTTACTTTTTCGTTAGAAAAAGATGGTACAGGTGTCATATATAGCCCAAAGCTTGTCCAAAATTTATGCCTTATTGCAGAAGCTTCTTCTTTTGTATACATAAAATTAGTTAGGAGAAATAAAATCAGGTCTACGAATAAAACTACTATTGTATTTAAATCTAATATTGGTACTTAATTCAATTTTCCAATTTTTCATACCTTCAAAAGGACGAGGGAAATCATACCCTTTTAATTCAACTGTACCAAAAACAAGGTTTTCGTTCCGTGTGCGTAAACCTCCACCCAATGCTGTAAATCCTTTTGTTTTAGTGGCGGGTAGAAACAAGGGCTTTACAAGACTTAAATCTGAAAATATGAAAGGTGCAAATCTAAAGCCCAATGTTTTTTGCAAATTGTAGTATACGGATTCAAATTTTATTGTAGATCTCGTATCTCCAAAAAAAGTATTATTCCCAAAATATGGTAATCCGTATCCGCTTTGTAAAAGTAATGGAGCATTTAATAAATTTTTAAATTGTCTTGTATAATTAACAGATAAAAAATTTCTATTCCGCCAATTTTTACTTAAGGTATACAATTTAGTAAATCTGTTTATGCCAATAACTATATCTGCATCTTCCGATTTTTTTTTGTTTACATATGTTCCAAGCCTTAAAGTATAGCCTGTAAAAAACCCTTTTTCTGAATAATGTGTAGCATCAAATTCTAATCCATAATAGGCACGCTTTACACCATCCTTATTGGTATATCCACTTACCACTGTTCCATTTATCCCTTCTGGTATATCTTCGTTTCTACCAAAACCATAGATAAAATTTGTGCGGTAAAAATTTTGTTTGTATAAACTGTACGACATTAAAAAACCATTAATATCTGCATAACTGTAATTATAGGTCATTTTAAAACGATCGGGTACCATATAAAATTTGTTATAAAAACTTCTCATTGCTACAAAGTGGCGAAGCCTTTTTTCAGAATCTTTGTCTTTCCTATTTCTATGTCCAATGTTATAACCTGCCCACATATCTGTTGTTAAAGATTTATACCTAAAATCTTTGTGGTAGATTGAATCTGTTATGTAAGAATTTTTTGTAGCGCTAAAGGCAAACACAGCGGCTCCGGTCCATGAATCATATCTGCTTACAAGAGGTTTGTCTAAAGATGAATAAAAGCTATTTTCCTCTAATCTTCCGCTAT
>JANPIF010000393.1:0-6183 GCA_031424845.1 Ferruginibacter sp. | reverse complement strand
GGAAGCGTTTTCTAAATTTGGTGGTGACTTGGATGCAGCTACTAAAAACGTAATTGATAAAGGTGCCCGTAATGTTGAAATTTTAAAGCAACCACAATACACACCTTACGCTGTAGAAAAACAAGTAGCTATTATTTACTTAGGTACACAAGGTTTAATGAGAGATGTAGCAGTGAAAAAAGTAAAAGAATTTGAAGAACATTTTTTAACTGAAATGGAAAACAAATTACCGGATGTAATGGCAGAATTTAAAAAAGGAAATTTACCTGAAGATGGATTGAAGAAGATGGTAGATTTAGCTAATGGCATTATTCCTCAGTACAAATAATTGTAAAATAAACTAGATAGATAGCCGCCTTGAAAAGGGTGGCTATTTTTTTATGACTAATTGATTTTTTGGATTTAACAGTGTTTTATAAAATTTGGATTGATTTGTGGATATAATCAACAAATAAAACCACTTATTATGAAACTTATCAACAAAATTATCTTAGGCGCATTTCTTTTTACTTCTTCTACAACTGCCATGGCACAAGGAAAAAGTAATATGAATGGCAAAAAAGCTGTAACAGTTAAAACCCGTTCTACCAATGGAAGCGTTTCTGCCAACGAGCATGCAAGTGCAAATGGTCAAATGCATTCAAGCGATAGAAGCATTTTAAACCGCCCTACATCCACTGTTAGAATGAAAAAAAACAGTAAATATTACAAAACAAACGGTAATAGAAAGTATTATTACAAAAACGGAAAAAGATACACATATAGAAGCTACGTAAGAAGAGCTGCATAAACTTTCTATTAAGATCTAATTTTTATGGAGGCTGTCTCGGAATTACGAGGTAGCCTCCTTTTATTTTAAAAAAGATTATTTAATCAGTTTCCCATTAAAACAGATAATTTAAAAAAATCTAATCCTTAATTCTCCGTTTGTTACATTTGATAAAGTATTTAACTTTAATCTTTTACCAAAACAATTAGAGTATGAAAAAGGAACTGCTTTTTATAGCTGCTTTTATGATGGCTATATCTACCCAAGCACAACGGTATTATGGGATTTCCAACAGCAATTATTCAGGTATTAATGGGCTTTATATCAACCCGGGAAATATTGCTGATAATAGACTTTCTGCAGATATTCAACTTTTTTCGTTTAATGGTGCTGTAAACCAAAACTATGGTTATATAGAAAGCTTCAAAAATTTAACCAACGCTGTAAAAGATGGTACTGATATCAAATTCATAAAGAACAGCAATACAGATAATGTTGGTGCAAATGTTTTGGGAGAGTTTAGAGGCCCATCCTTCATGTTTCAACTGGGGAAAAAACAAGCTATAGGTTTTTTATCGAGGGGGCGTGTGGTAGGAAGTGGGCGTGGAATAAACTCTAATCTTTTTACTTTAATAAATGACGGTATTAAAGATGTAAAAGTAGCAAATGGCACGAGCTTTAACTCTGGCAGAGTAAATACTACTATAAATGCGTTTACTGAATTAGGAATTGTATACGGAAGAGAAATAATGAATACAGGACAAAACTATTTAAAAGGAGGAATAACTTTAAAAAGATACAATGGCATAGAATTCAGCAGCATCCGTTTTAAAGATTTTAATATCAAAATATTAGATACGGCAACAAGTAGAGTAGAATTTAATGGCTCTATTGAAGCTTCTAAAAGTTTTAATAATGCTAATGGCTTTGATGACATAACCTCTAACAATGTTCTATTTGGTGGTAAAGGCGGTGGTTTTGGTGTTGATATAGGAGCAGTTTATGAATTCAGAGATGAGGAGCCGGTTTCTACTTTTAAATACGAAAATAAGTACAAGTTTAAAATCGGCTTTTCAATTCAGGATTTGGGATCAATGAAATACGAAGCATCCGCTAACAATGAAAATTATTTAATAAACACAAACGGACCAAAAGTGGCCAATCAGGTAGATACTGCCAATATTGAATTTGAAGATGTAACTTCTTATTTTAGAACTATACCGGGTGTTACAGCTACAAAAGACAATAGAGCCACAAAAGTATCTGCACCTACTACAGTAACCCTTTATGCTGATTATAAATTTACTAAAAGAGTGTTCATAAATGCATTATTTACCGGCGGATTAGTAGGCGATAACAAAGCAGGAAATCGCACAGCATTTCAAGCTATTGTAACGCCAAGATTTGAAGGGAAATTTTTAGATGCAGGTTTACCTATTTCATACAACGCCCTATCTAAAGATGTAAAAGTTGGTGTAGGATTAAGATTGGGAATTTTGTTTATTGGAAGTGACGACATTTTGAGTAGTGCAGTGGGTATTGGAAAACTTACCGGCTCCAATGTATATGCAGGAATACATGCCGGCATTCCATATAAAAGAGGCAAGGAAAGAAAAGAAAAAGAAGTGATAGTATCGGAAACAGTAAAAGAAGTGGTAGTAAAAACTCCGGAAATAGTTGTGCCTTTAGATACAGACAAAGATGGAATTATAGATACAGAAGATAAATGTCCAACCATATTTGGTATTGCAGCATTTAAAGGTTGCCCAGATACTGATGCTGATGGTATTGAAGACAGTGAAGATAAATGCCCGACGGTGTATGGTATGGCTGCGTTTGCCGGATGCGCAGATACTGATGGCGATGGCCTACAGGACAGCGAAGATGAATGCCCAACTGAAAAAGGAGTGATCGCATTGAAAGGTTGTCCAGATACAGATGGTGATGGAGTAGCTGATAGAAATGATAAATGCGTTGACAGAATTGGTACAATTGAAAATGCAGGATGTCCAGAAATTACAAAACAGGTTTTAAACAGGTTAAATTTTGCTGCACAAGCTATACAATTTGAAGTAGGTAAAGATGTAATTAAAATAACCTCTTTTGCCCAGTTAAATGAAGTGGTTAAAATATTAAATGAATACAGCGATTATCAATTAATTATTGATGGACATACAGATAATACTGGTACTGCAGAAAATAATTTAATGTTGTCAGATAAAAGAGCTGCAGCTGTAAAAAAATATTTTATAGATAAAGGAATTGAAGAAAGCAGATTGGTTGCTAAAGGGTATGGTTTAGAAAAACCAATTGTACCAAATACAACTGCCGCCAATAAAGCCAAAAACAGGAGAGTTGAATTGAATATGAAGATGAAAGATTAATTTATAGTCGATAAAAAAGAAGAAAAAAAAGAGGAAGCATTCTAATGCTTTCTCTTTTTTTTGCAAAACGTAAGTGGAAAGAAATAAAAATTTTATTTGCAGATTATCAGCTAATAAATTTGAAAATTTATTTTCCTGTTGGAGTATAAGCAAATGCAACTTCATAGGTGCTATTGTGCAATTCAGGCATTAATTGCCCTACAGGTAAATTAATTTTTTGAGGCGTAGGTTCGCATACAGAATATTTTTTACCGTTGTAATTTATTGCAAAACCTACCGGCTTATCCAAATTAACTGCTACTGCAACATGAGTAGGAAAAACTAAAATTATCATTGGTAAATTGTACATTTCTTTTACGAGATAATAAAATAGTGCTGCTCTGTCATCACAATCACTGTACTTATTCATCAATGTTAATTCAGGACTTAATCTCTTTTCAGATCCAAAATTTTTTTGGTCATTTTCATACAAAAAAGCGTTACGGGTAAAATGCATTAAATAATCGATCGCATCTAATTGCTTCATTTTAGCCAATTGTTTTTTTAACTGGGGAATAAGCGATGAATAGGTTTGATTACTTAACGGTATATTAAAATAAGACTCAAAATCAACAGATGGATAATTATTAAAGACCTTACTCATTTGGTCATTTACCGAAATGCTGTATTTATTTTCATTTTCGTTGTAAAAAAATAGCAGGTCTCTTTTACTGGAGATTGATTCTTTAAAATCGGGTATTTTATTTATTTTATAAGAAAAACTTTTTGCAGCATTATCAACTTTTATATCAACTTCTTTTAAGTCATTTTGGGCGAAATCAATTTTCTCAAAGTCGTGACTATTTAAACATACGTATTGCTTATCATTTAATGTAAACAATGGGATATCGTAAATATTGTCATTGCTTTGTACATAAAAAAGAAGTTTATTTTTAACAAAAGCCAGTTTAGCATCGTAACCACATTTTACAAGTAAAAACCATTTGTATAAAGTGTAATTATTATAATTTAAATATTTGGAACTTATTTGTTGTGCAGTTCTTCTTACAAGTTGATAAAATAACCAGTCATCTAACTGATTTTTGCTTTTATAATCCAGTAAAATTTTGGTGATTGCATTAAAATCTGTTTTATTCATTTCTGCATAAAACTTTTCAATTTCATATTTGTCTATATCATGTTTTGTATAAACGATACTAGTTTTTGAAAGAGATATGGTATCGCCAAAATAAACCACGTAAAGTGCATCGGCATCTTTTTGCGCTTTACTAATAGTAGGTATGGCCCAAAAAATGATGGCTAAGAATAATATGTGGGTTATTGTTTTCAATGATTGCTTTCGCAATAAAGTTAACAATTAGTAACAATTGGTTAATATTAAATTTTTGGTAATCTCGTTAGTGAAAAATCGTTTAATTATATTTCCTTGGAGAGAGCCTTAGTATTTTTAATGATCTGTTTAAAATTGCTTTGTAGTTTGCAGTAATAAAAAAGTCCATTTTTTATAAAAAACAAAAAAGAACATTCTCCGCCAAAATCTGAAAAATAAAGTGTTTGAAATATTTCTCCTTTTGTAAAACACCATATTTTACCTTCACTTCTACATTTTTTTACTTTTTCTAATCTTTCTGTAGGTTGAGTAATTTGACTCATTAAAATACTTATTTCTTTCGCTTCGGTAGTTGAATATTGCGTATAAAACCTCGTGTATCTTAAAGAATCTTTGCCAAGTGGATCTTTATAATGTACAAAAACCAAGCTATCAATTTTGTTTAATCTTTCATCAAGCATTAAAATAGTTGTATTTGCATTATAATTATCCTCAGCGCTTGCAGAAACGGTATTTTTAGAATCTGTGCTGGGCGTTTGTTGAACACATGCAGTAATAAATAATAATGCTAACAAAAATAAACGAGTATGTTTCATAAAAATGGGGTCATAAAAAAACCGCTTACAAAAATAAGCGGCTTTTTACAATACTTTAAAATGCGGTTATTAATATACGTTTGTTTTTGGTGTAAAACTAGTCCACCCTTGTAACCAGTTTGTAGTACCAATAGCTCCAACATAATTGGTAGTTGTAAAACCTGTAAGACCAAAAAAACTTGCTGCATTTGCTGCTGTAGCCGGACTACCTGCCTTTGGCGTAAAATTGGGTGCTGTAAGGCTAAATGGATTGTCTAACATAATGTCAGCAACTGAAGTATAAGTTTTACAACTGTCAACACCTTCCGCTTTTGCTCTTACTGCAGCAGCCGTTATTAACGTTGTGCTTGATACTTTATATGGCTCAACAACTGAGTGTACTAAGTTGTGACGAAATGTAGAGCTATTGTCAATATATGATTGGGCAGTAGCATCACTTTCAAATTGAAAACCTGCTTTTTGGTAACCCATCAAAATTGAGTTACGCAATACAAATTGAGTAGAACGTCTCCAACGAGTATTAAAATTATGATTACCTAAAACACCTGCTGCACCATTAGGGCCGCAAAAAGTAAAGTTGCTTAATTGTGGTTTTGTAAAAGGTGTAGCCAAAGTTCCTGTACCGTCATTATCACACTCAATACCATTACCTGCATCTCCACCATCTACAAATAAAGGGTCACGTAGAGATATCCCAAATTGTAATTTTCCCACAAAGCCAAAATCAAAATCAAAATCATCATCTGCGGTAGCAAAAGCAATAAGATTTTTTGGATTTACTGTACCTCCAAAAAACTCATATGCGTCATCATTACCGTAAGAAACCTGAATGTTTTCTAATATAGTACCACTTCCAACACCACCACATGTTAACCCATTAATTTCTGAATTGGGATCAGCCGCAATTCCCGCAAACTCTATTCTTACATAGCGTAAAATGCCGCTATTATCTGCTACAACAGCACCACCATATCTACTGTTTATACCACCCTCAATGGTTGGTTCCGTAGCTCTATTTGTAGGTGCATTACCTAGTAAAACAATACCGCCCCAATCTCCAGGAGCTCTTGTAGATGGAGATTTTCCAGAAGTAAATACAATAGG
>JANPIF010000392.1:0-2450 GCA_031424845.1 Ferruginibacter sp. | reverse complement strand
ATTTGTAAAATTAAAATCAAATACAATAGCCAACTTTTTACTATTTATTTTATCATTTAACATCACCTTTAATTAACATCCCCACAAAACTACTTCTATTAAATAGGGGGTAGTGTTGAAATGTGCTTTCAGAGCAACTATATAAAAACGTAACCATCTTTAAAAAAATAATAAAATAGAATCCATTTCAGCTGCAGGGGTGATAGCAAAGATTATAAATACAGTTATAGATTTATCTGCCTAAACCATTATGCCAGACCTTATTTCTCAGGCACGGTTCCCATCGGGACGTTACTATAGTTCCATAAAAATATAATGTATATTACGCAAGATGCGAAGTGCCAAAATCTTTCATTATTCTTTTCAAAATTTGTATATATAGGTTCTACTGTAACTTTTTCTTTGCCAATCCTTGTAAATTTTGATAATCTACATGTTCAGAACCAAACTGCCAACAAAAGCTAATTATGTTGAGGCAAAGTTGTAGGACCTATTTATTAACGCCCTATTATATTAATATTATTTTAAACCATCCTGCCTAGGTGTTATAAATCAACGATTACTAAATATGGAATAATTTATATTTTATATATTATAACCATTAACTTACATCAATTGGAAGGATAACAACATGTTTTGAGCCAATCAATCCCCGTTTTATCTCTAATATCTGATTAAAAAGAGCAAGTTGACTACTTGCTTTTTTAATTTATTTAAATAGATCTGTTATAATTAGGAGCAAATTAAAATGATTTTCACTGCTATATAACATAAGAAAAATCTTTGCAATACAATACAGGGATGCAGGAAAAAGTGACAAATTTGAAAAATCCCCCGTTTAGTTATTATTTTAAAAAATTAAATATAGAAAAGAGACCTGATATCTTTAAAAAGGCTATTAGAGAAAGATAACCTTAATTCTGTAAAATCTAAATTATACTCCGTAAAGTTTCTTTATTTTCCGAGAAAACGTTGCTTTTTCTATCCTCTGACAAAACTTTCCTACCGTTTGACAAAACTTTGAAACAGTTTTACAAAACTTCATAGCCCTTCGACAAAACTTTATAGCGCCCCAACAAATCTTTTGTATTGTCCGACAATTCTTTCCTGGCGTCCGACAATACTTTAGCACCCTCCTACAAAAATTTAGATGCCTCTGACAAATCTTTAGAGTCCTCCAACAAAACTTTTAGTGTGCTTGAACGCATCAAACCTTCATTTAAGTGATAAAACATTACCGTTAAAAAGTAAATTTTATTACACATTATTATATAATATTATTAAATAAAATACAATTTGTTTGTAGTTATTAAACATCAAAATATACAATTTATAATCCTACATGTATAATATATATAATAATTAATAATTTATTGCGTTTATACCAAACTAAACATTTTTTTAATTAAACCAATTTTTTATGACGAACAGAGTAAACGTTGCTTTAAAAAGCTTTATGGGCTTTTCTGAAGCCAAAGTGCTGGCTTTTTCTGATGCCATTATTAAAGCACTAACAGGTAATGCCAATTTTCCCACTGCTGCGCCTATACTGGCTACGCTAGTAACACTGCAGGCTACTTATGCAGAGGCATTATCTATTTCAAAAGATGGTAACCGCATGCAGGCTGCAGAAAAAAATGTAGCCAAGCTTGCTGTGCTGGATGCACTGCGGGAGCTGTGCAGCCTGGTAAACTTTACCGCTGCAGGCAATAGAGTAATGCTGCTTAGCTCTGGTTTTGACATCTCTAAAGATATTACCAACCCTGTGGTAATAGAACCGGCAAAAAATGTAATTGTTACTTATGGTGCCAACTCCGGCGAAATGGATGTAGCCGTAAAAGGCGTAAAGGGCCACAAAGGGCTGGTGTTTGAGTACAGCGTAGCTACGGAAAACAATATTCTGGCAGAAGATGCCACCTGGATAAGCCGCCCAAGCAGCACTACACAATGCACATTGGTAAACATGCCCGTAGGCCAGCGTGTACACATTCGCATTGGCATATCTGGCGCACGCAGGCAACTGGTATACACGACACCAGTGCTTAAACTGGTAGCATAATTTTTGCAAATGCTGCCTTACTGAAACCTCCACGTTTGTGGGGGTTTTTTTATGAGGGAGTTTTTATAGTAGTGTGCTATACGTAAATATGTTTGCAATTCTTAAAAAATGCACATACGCCGCTGGTCAAAAGACCAAGCGGCGGCGAAGATGGATGGGGAGATTGTAGCGATACGCCAACTGAGGCGGAGGGTACACATAAAAAAGTGAAAAATTCTTAAAACTGAAAGTACGCCGCTGGTCAAAAGACCAAACGGCGGCGAAGATGGACGGGGAGATTTTAGCGATCCACCAAACGAGGCAAAAACCTCCACATGTGTGGGTGTTTTTTTTATAAACGATTTTTAAATTACTGGGCTAAAGATAAAAAAGTGAAAAATTCTTGATAGTG
>JANPIF010000391.1:0-5391 GCA_031424845.1 Ferruginibacter sp. | reverse complement strand
TAAAAAAATTAACCCCGACACTCATGAAATAAAATGAATTGTCGGGGTTAAGTATTAGAATTTAATAACGCTTTACATATTTTTAATAATCTCATCAGCAAATTCACTTGTCTTTAAAAGTGTTGCTTCTTTCATTAAATTGTAAAAATCTATAGTAACTGTTTTATTGCGTATTGTTTTTCCAACAGCATTTGTTATTAGATCAGCAGCATCTCTCCAACCCATATATTCCAACATCATTACTCCGCTTAAAATAACGGAGGATGGATTCATTGTATTTGTATTTGCAAAACGTGGTGCTGTACCATGTGTAGCTTCAAATACGGCATGACCGGTTAGATAATTAATGTTTGCGCCGGGTGCAATTCCAATACCGCCCACTTGCGCAGCCAACGCATCAGAAATATAATCACCATTTAAATTGAGTGTAGCAATTACAGAATAATCTTGAGGAGCCAATAATGCCTGTTGTAAAAAATTATCAGCAATAGCATCTTTAATAATAACTTTCCCACCTACGGCACTTATTTTCATTTCTTCGTTTGCAACTGCTTCACCACTTTCTTTCTTGGTTTTTTCCCATTGTTGCCATGTGTAAACCTGACCGCCAAATTCTCTTTCTGCAAGTTCGTATCCCCATTGTTTAAAGGCCCCTTCCGTATATTTCATAATGTTGCCTTTGTGTACAATTGTTACACTTGGCAGTTTATGTTCTATAGCAAATTCAATAGCTGACCTTATCAATCTTTCACTACCATCTTTACTAACAGGTTTTACTCCAAGTGAGGTTGTTTCAGGGAAACGAAATGCTTTCACTCCCAATTCATCTACTAAAAATTTCAACAATTTTGTAGCCTCGGGTGTGCCAGTCATAAATTCAATGCCCGCATAAATATCTTCTGTATTTTCTCTGAAAATTGTCATGTTCACTTTCTCAGGCTGCCACATTGGTGATGGCGTTCCTTCAAAATATTTTACAGGACGCAAGCAAACATACAAATCAAGTTCTTGCCTTAAAGCAACATTCAAACTGCGAATACCACCACCAACAGGGGTTGTAAGCGGACCTTTGATGGACAATAAATTATCTTTAAAAGCCTGCATGGTTTCTTCAGGCATCCAGCTGCCGGTTGCATTAAATGCTTCTTCTCCCGCCAATACTTTTAGCCATTCAATTTTCTTTTCGCCGCCGTAAGCTTTTTGCACTGCCGCATCAAACACCCTTACACTTGCTTTCCAAATATCTGGACCAATACCATCACCCTCAATAAATGGAATAGTGGGATTATTAGGAACGGTAAGTGTACCGTTTTGCATCGTTATTTTTTGAGACATGTGTTTTAAATATTAGTATTTGAATGTTTATAATTTATTCAGAATTCTTTAAAATTTTCTTATTTAATTTTATTTATTGTCCAAGTTAAGACAGGAGCCATGGTTAGCATCCCCGCCTGAATGACGCAGTCGGGCAGGGTTGTAAATCACTTAATTGTACATTATACTTTTTTCATCATTTTTTTGTGTAGCAAAAGTAAAACAAACATTCTTAAATTTTAGGTATAAAAAAAGGCCTTCTGTTTTTGGCAGAAGGCTTTTATAATAAAATCACATCTTTTAATATCTACGTTTAAATCTAAAACTAAAAGATACATTATACTGTAGCAAGGGATTTATATTATTGGTTAAAATACCTGAAAAATTTCCTGCAATATATTGACCGGGGCTAGGCCCATATTCAGTGATTGAAACTAAAAGCGAACTGTCAAAAGAGTTAACTATGGAATATGGGTTAACCTTGAACCATCTGAGGACTTGCATACTTCCAAGTGCAATACCCGCAGTATCAAACGATATTAATGAAGCTGAAGATGGAGTCGCTGGAATTCTATTTAATTGCATAAAATGGGTCGATGTAGAACCTGATGTGCCTATAACATGTGTTATACTATCTTGAGGTGATATATAAGAATTAGAAACTCCATCAACAGTATAATTAAAAAATTGTTGTGTGTTAACACCGCAAGCGGTAATAACAGGAATATTATTAACCCCTGCCGAGCTTACTAAATAAGTTACAGGTAAATTCTGTTGAAGATTTGTCACATCCTCACCCACTAAAGATATTTGAGTTGGAAAACTGCAAAAAAGTTTACTATAACTATAGGTCCCAGTATTGCTCAATGCAATTCTATTATTTAAATTTCCTTCTCGTATTACAACATATCCATTAGTAACAGCTAAACCTGCACAATTTTTTACACTTCCTGTTAGTATAGCAATGCTAGTTGAAGTATTTATGGTCGCATTTCCAAAAGCCACATTAACATTGGTGGTAGAAAAATTTTGTGAAAATGCTGCTCCTCCACCGCAAGACGCATTTCCAAAAACCTGCAATTTTAATTGTGCATTATTTGGAATAGCACCGTTTACAAAGCCTGATGAATCAGTATAGCCATAACCTGCAATATTAGGATTACTTACCAATGATATTTTTACGTAGGCATTTTGTACCGGCTGCCCCGCTGTGTTTACCACCGTACAATTAAACTGCACATAATTAGCCGGTACATCATAATTCCAAAAACTGAAATGGCTTACATCTCCCACATAATTACTACCCGTTTTTGTTGCTGTACCTTCCTGTTTCCATAAACCAATTGTTTCATCAAAATACCAAAGTGGAATACTAGCAGGTGCCGATGCAATAATAGTTGCAGGAATTGGCATTGTCATAGTTGCTTTTTTGCCCGGAGCTATTTGCAATAATTCGCCGCCAGCACCGGTAAGTTCCACCGCAGCCATACCATAACTTGTAAGTAACTGTAATTGGCTTTCGGTATTTAAACCACGTAAATCGCCGGGCATTATGCGTGGTAAATCTGCACTAGTTGGGTCTATTTTGTAGCCGGTAACATTTACTGTACCAGTATATGCAGCATTCGTACTTGCAATTACAATTGCATTGGCAGGAAAACTTAGCATCAATCCACCTGTTACTGTCACTGTACCTCCTGTATTTCCATTTATAGTACCGGAAATTGTTTTTGGTATTAATTTTATTCTAAAAAATGCAGATTTATTAGCTGCGGCTATGTATGTTTTTATTCCTTTGAAGAAGCCGGTTTTATTTACAGTCACCATTGCCGCATTTTGTACAACCTGGACATTTCTTACTTCAAAATAACCATACTTATCAGTTAACACTGTACCTGTTCCAATTTGCACCGATGCATCTTTTACAGCCACATCACTTGCATCGGTTACAAAACCACTTACAGATGAACTCACTTTTGTTGTAAGGTCCGCTGGCGTTAGTGTAATTACCGGGTCGATGGGTGTAACAACATCGGACATTTTTTTGCACGCAAAGAAAAAAATAGAAGTACCAAGAAATAAAAAAGCGAATTTTGTTGCAGTTTTAACTAAGAAAAATGTTTTCATAAATATTAGTTTGATAATACATCTTGTTTAAAGATAAGAACTCTTAGTGTTTAATATGATATAAATCAATAAAATGTATTTTGCATATTGAGCAAAAAAAAACTTTCTGTTTTGCCAGAAAGCTTGTGGAGATTTTTTTCTAATTAGATCTTTTAACTCTAAAATTGCAGGTTATCAGATAAGTAGTGCTGGGATTACTTGTACTTATTAAAGCTCCTGAAAAATTACCTGCGATAAATTGACCTACATTTCCATACTCAGTTATTTTTACTAAAGTCAAATTAGTAATAGTTGTTGTTTGAATTATTTGATTTGGGGTAAATGTTAATAGCTGTTGCGTACTACTATTACTAATTCCTCTATAATTAAAATTAAACCCAACAACGGTATTTAACAAATTTGGATTATAACCTTGAATATTTATTGTACTATCCAAATTATTATTGTAAAAAAAGCTATCCAAAGGAGAGTTAAAACTATATGCGACTCCATTTACAGAATAATTTACAAATTGTTCAGGTACTACTATATTCTCAGGATTATTTTTTTTACAACCAATGATTAATGTTAGAAAAATTAAAAAATTCCAAAAGTTTTGTACCCTTTTTTTTATATGAGACATAATATTATTATTCTTAAATACAATATTAATTTATAATAATAAACCGACATAAAAAAAGCTTTCTGCAAAAGACAGAAAGCTCTATTATTATACATAAAATGAACATTATTTTACAAAATCAAATAATTCAGATTCTGCTTTTCTCACTTTAATATAATGAGAACTAGCATCATCCTCAGCCCTAAAACCTATTGGCATTATTACTACAGATTTTAGACCCTTTGCTTTCAATCCCAATATTTCATCAAATTGTGCAGCATCAAACCCTTCCATTGGACAGCTATCTACTTTTTGCTCAGCTGCAGCAGCAAGTGCAGTACCAAGTGCGATATAGGCTTGCTTTGCAGACCAAGTTTGCAATTGCTCGGGTGTTAAACTATTTACAGTACCAAGCATCATTCCTTTAAAGCCGTCTAGTGCTTCTGCAGGAATACTCCTTGTAACTGCTATATTATTTATATAAGAATTTACATCTGCTTCCGTTAATTTTTCAGGAACTGTAAATACGAATACGTGGGATGCTGTACCTACCTGAACTTGACCATATGCTGCGGCTTGTAGCTTTTGTTTTACCTCATCATTACTTACTACGACTATAGTAAACGGTTGCAAGCCATAAGATGTTGCAGCAAGATTTGTAGCTTTTAAAATTGTATCCAGTTGTTCAGTTGAAACTGTTTCGCCATTCAATTTTTTAGCGGCGTATCTCCAATTAAGATCTTGTATTAAACTCATATTTTTAAATTTAGAATGTAAAGATAGGGAAATACCATTATCAATGTTTAAACATTAATAATAATTTAAAGTTAAGAGTAAAAAAATTTATTTTAATTGATGATTAGATTTTAGAAAGGTTAGTTTAAAGGTGTACTTACATGCTACTATAGTAGGTTGGGTTTCTTAATTACCTGAAACTAAGAGGAAACCTTTCCGACAAGCATAGGTACAAAACTAAAATTTTCAAATATTTCTTCGCTCCAGTTTCCATCCTCCTTTTTAGTTAGTCTTTGCATACGCTGGTTTTCACCTTCATCAACCGGTATTACCATAAAGCCGCCCGTTTTTAATTGTTGCATAAGTTTTGGAGGTACAAAAGGCGCAGCTGCTGTAATAATTACTTTATCAAAAGGCCCATAAGTTGGTAACCCTTCAAATCCATCCCCATAAAAAAATTTAAGGTTATTGTATTTATTTTTAAAAATGTAATGCTTTGTTTTATCAAACAGATTTTTTTGACGCTCAATGGTAAAAACTTTTGCACCAAGCTCGGCCAATACAGTTGCCTGGTAAATACTACCTGTGCCTATTTCTAATACTTTGTCATTTTG
>JANPIF010000390.1:0-1642 GCA_031424845.1 Ferruginibacter sp. | reverse complement strand
CACCTTATTGGCAGCGGCATGACAATTTTTCAAATTGCGCCGTTCTTCAAACTTCCTGCCAAAATCATTTTTTTTAGGTATTTATTTAATTTAATTTCCTACCTTTGCAATCCTTAAATTGACTTAGTAGCGCAAGCTCTATTTTAACCGTAAGGGTCTTCACTAAACGTTTTAATTAATATATGTCTGCAACAAAAACAAATGCTGCTAAGCGTATCAACTTTGGAAAGGTTGAACTCATAGCGGAACAACCCGATTTGCTCGGTATCCAGATTCAGTCATTTAAAGACTTTTTTCAGTTGGAAACCACGCCTGATAAGCGTAACGTAGAAGGATTGTTTCGTGTGTTCAAAGAAAATTTTCCTATAAGTGATACCCGAAACATTTTCGTATTGGAGTTTTTAGATTACTTCGTAGATCCACCTCGCTATTCAATAGATGAGTGTATCGAAAGAGGTTTAACCTATGCTGTTCCATTAAAAGCAAAGCTTCGCCTTAGCTGTAATGATGAAGAGCATGTGGATTTTCAGACAATTGTACAGGATGTATTCTTAGGTAATATTCCGTACATGACTCCGCGTGGTACTTTCGTAATTAATGGTGCAGAACGTGTAGTTGTAAGCCAGCTTCACCGTTCACCTGGTGTATTCTTTGGTCAGTCAATTCACCCGAATGGTACTAAAATATTCTCTGCCCGTGTAATTCCTTTTAAAGGTGCTTGGATGGAGTTTGCAACAGACATTAATAATGTAATGTTTGCTTACATTGACCGTAAGAAAAAATTCCCTGTTACGACTTTATTACGTTCTATCGGTTTTGAAACAGATAAAGACATATTGGAATTGTTCGGTATGGCTGATGAAGTAAAAGCAGATAAGAAAAATCTTGAAAAGCAAATAGGCAAACGCCTTGCGGCTCGTGTATTGCGTACATGGGTCGAAGATTTTGTGGATGAAGATACCGGTGAGGTGGTTTCTATAGAAAGAAATGAAATTATACTTGAAAGAGATACCATTCTTGATGAGAGTAATATTGCTACCATCCTTTCTGTAGAAGTTAAAAATGTATTTATACAAAAAGAAGAAGTAAGTGGTGATTATTCTATCATTTACAACACTTTAAATAAGGATACTTCTAACTCTGAGCTAGAAGCTGTTCAACATATATATAAGCAACTTCGTGGTGCTGATGCGCCTGATGATGAAACTGCACGTGGTATCATTGATAAATTATTCTTCAGTGATAAGCGTTACGATTTGGGAGAAGTTGGTCGTTACAAAATCAACCGCCGTTTAGGTCTTGATTTCCCAATTACCAAAAAAGTTCTTACAAAAGACGATATCATCGCCATCATTAAAACACTTGTAGCCCTTACAAATGGTAAGAGTGAAGTAGATGATATTGATCACCTAAGCAACCGTCGTGTACGTACCGTGGGTGAACAATTATATGCGCAGTTTGGTGTTGGTCTTGCTCGTATGGCACGTACAATACGTGAGCGTATGAACGTAAGAGATAATGAAGTATTTACACCGGTAGATTTGATTAACGCAAGAACACTTTCTTCTGTAATCAACTCTTTCTTTGGTACATCTCAGTTGAGTCAGTTTTTAGATCAAACCAACCCTTTAAGTGAGATAAC
>JANPIF010000389.1:0-2403 GCA_031424845.1 Ferruginibacter sp. | reverse complement strand
CCATGCCAGTTCTCATTGGCGCACTTACCAAACACTTCATCATTTTTTTCTTTGTTCCAGGCTGGGTTAAAAAGTTTATGTGCAGCGTTAAAATGTTCTATCCTTGTTATATAAACCATTCTTGTTTTTATATTTCTATGTAAAGGTAGCAGCAATTGTTAATAATGTAAAACAGATGCTGTTAACTTTGTGCTATGGAAATACTTGTAGTGGCTGCTACTCAAATGGAAATAGCCTCCTTTGTGACCGATAATAATGCAATAGATGTACTCATTACTGGTGTGGGCGCACCATCATGCATGTATGCACTCACAAAGCGTTTGCAACAAAAAAAATACGATATTATTATACAGGCAGGAATTGCCGGAACTTTTAAAAACAGTTTTGCCCCCGGCGAAACATTTATAGTAAAAAACGATGTGTTTGCTGATTTAGGAATTTATGAAAGAGATGCTTTTTTTACGCTTTTCGAAAAAGGATTTGTAGAAAAAAATGAGCCGCCATACAAAAATGGATGGTTAAACAACGAAATGCACCAAAACTTTACACTGACTACAGCAAATGGTATTACTGTAAATACTGTAACAGATAAATTTGAGCAGACAGAACTATTTATTAAAAAGTTTGATCCCGATATTGAGACAATGGAAGGAGCTGCATTTCACTTTGTTTGTATAAGTGAAGGTGTACAATTTTTACAATTGCGCAGCATCAGCAACTTTGTTGGCGAGCGTATAAAAACCAATTGGAAAATGAAAGAATCTATCCAAAACCTTAACCAACATCTTCAAAGAATTGTAAAAGAACTGCTAATCCGCAACATTAATTCTCATGAATAAACAAACCATACAAATAGGGTTTTCCCCTTGCCCAAACGATACATTTATTTTTGATGCATTAGTAAATAATAAAGTTGATACGGGGAATTTACAATTTGAAGCAGTTTTAGAAGATGTGCAAACCCTTAACCAATGGGCTATTGAAGAAAAACTACAGGTTACAAAATTGAGCTACGGAGTATTACCATTGGTTTTAGAAAATTATAATTTATTAAACAGTGGCAGCGCATTGGGCCGGGGAGTAGGACCACTTTTAATTTCGAACAATCATTTACAAAGTACAAGAGTAGAAGATAATTTAATTGCCATTCCCGGAGAAAATACTACTGCACACTTATTGTTTTCATTGGCATATCCACAAGCAAAAAATAAAATCTTTTTGCGCTACGATGAAATTGAAAATTTTGTTTTGCAAGGAAAAGGTTTAGGTGTAATAATTCACGAAAACCGTTTTACTTATGCTGATAAAGGATTGATAAAAATTAATGACCTTGGTGATTATTGGGAGCAAACAACTGGCAATCCAATTCCGCTTGGAGGTATTGTAATAAAAAAATCTATTCCCTTAGATATTCAGAAATTGATAGATAATTTAATAAAGCAAAGTATTGAATATGCATTTTCAAATTACCCGGAGTTAAATGATTACATCCGCAGCAATGCGCAGGAAATGAGCGAAGATGTTATGAGAAAACATATTGACTTGTATGTAAACAAGTACTCCTTAGATTTAGGAGAGGAAGGAAAAGCAGCCGTGCAGAAATTAATGGAGGTGGCACAAGTAAAATAGAATACAAATCTTCAATAATCAATTTTCAACAATCAATGCTCAAGTAGAACCTCCATCATAATTTTAGTTCGAGAATTATTGGAGACTGATTTATTTGAAAATCGAAAATTGAGCATTGAATATTGAACATTTTCAAAGTTTCACAAACCATGAACCATTAACCATTAACAATGAACAATGAACCATCAACTTTCAACTTTTTAGCCTTCCGCCGCCGATGCCAACCCTTCCTTATAAACTTTTAAACATCTCTCTCTTGCATAAGTATGTTCTACTATAGGTTTGGGGTAAGTTAGTTCTTCAAACTCCGGCACCCATTTTCTAATATATTTTAAATCTGCATCAAACTTTTTTGTTTGTAGGTATGGGTTAAAAATACGAAAGTATGGTGCAGCATCACAACCGCTTCCCGCTGCCCATTGCCAGCCTCCATTGTTGGATGCTAAATCAAAATCGAGTAATTTTTCTGCAAAATATGCCTCTCCAAGTCGCCAGTCAATTAATAAATGTTTGCATAAAAAGGACGCTGTAACCATGCGTATTCTATTGTGCATAAAACCTGTTTCATTCAATTCTCTCATCCCTGCATCTACTATGGGATAACCGGTTTGCCCATCGCACCATTTTTGAAAACCTTCTTCATCATCCCGCCATTGTATATGATCATAAGCAGGTTTAAAAGATTTACCTTTTCCTACTCTGGGAAAATGCCATAAAATCATTTGATAAAAATCTCGCCAGATTAATTCATTCAAATATGTTTCAGATTTTGGG
>JANPIF010000388.1:0-2158 GCA_031424845.1 Ferruginibacter sp. | reverse complement strand
GTGGAATACCACGCCCACGAAGCGTTCTACTAATCAGCTCACTCACATCTACCGAAGTGGTACCTACCAATGTTGGTCTCCCCGCAGCCCTGTTTTTTTCTACTTCATCAATTACAGCTTTGTATTTTTCTCTGGTGGTTTTATACACATAATCTTCGCCATCAATTCTAATAGCTTTTACATTGGTTGGTATGCTTACCACATCCAATTTATAAATGCTCCAAAGCTCAGCTGCTTCTGTTTCGGCAGTACCCGTCATGCCCGCAAGTTTGTGGTACATACGGAAATAATTTTGCAAAGTTACAGTTGCATACGTTTGAGTAGAAGCTTCAATTTTTACATTTTCTTTCGCCTCTAATGCCTGGTGTAAACCATCAGAATAACGGCGACCTTCCATTATACGACCCGTTTGTTCATCTACAATTTTTACTTCATCTTCTATCACCACATACTCCACATCTTTATCAAATAAAGTGTAAGCTTTTAGTAATTGTTGTATGGTATGTATACGCTCCGATTTTGTAGAATATTCTGTAAGCAAATTATCTTTGCGCTGCAGTTTTTCCTCAGGCGTTAAATCAGTTTTTTCAATTTCTGCAATTTTTGTAGAAATGTCAGGAATGATAAAAAATTCCGGGTCTTCTCCACTTCTTGTTATTAAGTTTAAACCGTTTTCTGTAAGTTCTACCTGGTTGTTTTTTTCATCAATACTAAAGTATAATTCCTCATCAACCTTTGGCATTTGCTTCTGCTGGTCTGCCAGATAATAATTTTCACTTTTTTGCAATTTCACCCTGTTGCCCGGCTCACTTAAAAATTTAATAAGCGCTCCGTTTTTAGGTAACCCACGGTGTGCACGCATTAAAGCCAATCCACCATCTTTAGGATCATCATTGCCTTCTGCAATTTTTTTCTTTGCTTCTATTAAGAAAGAGTTTACAGCTTTTCTTTGCGTTTCTACCAGCTTTTCAATGCGTGGTTTTAAATCGAAAAACTGTTGGGTATTATCGCTGTGGCCAATTGGTCCACTAATGATAAGTGGCGTACGGGCATCATCAATCAACACACTATCCACTTCATCTACCATTGCATAATGGTGTTTGCGTTGTACCATCTCATCCGGAGAATGTACCATGTTATCTCTCAAATAATCGAAACCAAATTCATTGTTAGTGCCATAAGTAATATCAGCATTATAAGCATTTCTGCGGGCATCACTGTTGGGTTCATGTTTATCAATACAGTCAACCCTAAGCCCAAGCCATTCGAAAATTGGACCATTCCATTCACTATCTCTTTTTGCTAAATAATCATTTACTGTTACAATGTGTACACCTTCGCCAGCCAACGCATTTAAGTATGCAGGTAATGTGCTCACCAAAGTTTTACCTTCACCGGTTGCCATTTCTGCAATTTTACCCGAATGTAAAACTGCACCACCAATAAGTTGCACATCGTAATGCACCATATTCCATGTTACGGTGCTGCCGGCTGCTGTCCAGGTATTTGCATGAACTGCTTCGTTGCCTTCAATGGTTACGTTGCTTTTTTTAGTGGCAAGGTCTCTATCTAAGTCAGTAGCAGTAGATCTTAAAGTTTGATTTTCTTTAAACCTACGGCTGGTTTCTTTTACTACTGCAAAAGCTTCCGGTAAAATTTGTTGTAAAATTTCTTCTATCTTTTCGTCACGCTCTTTTTTTAGTGCATCTATTTCTTTGTAAATACCGTCACGACCGTCAATATCTGCCACCGGTAATTCTTCGGCACTTGCTTTTTTAGCTTCGATGGTTGCATCTGTTGCTGCGAGGTATTCCTTAATTCGGGCTTTAAACTCAACCGTTTTACTACGAAGTGCATCATTGCTTAAAGAAGCATACTCAGCAAAAAAGCGATTGGTTTTTTCCACATCTGGTGTAATTTTCTTTACATCCTTTTCACTTTTGTTACCACCAAATATTTTTGAAATAAAAGAAAGCATAAATATGTTTTATTATAATAATTACAGAGTTTGATTTTTTGTTTTGTCAAATATGGTGCTTAGAATGATAATTAGCCAAAATGACAGCATTAAACCTTTTATAACCAAGGGCTGCAAATGTACAAATAAGTTTTTTTGAAAGTTTAAAGCTTTACGGCCTTATCACTTTATGAATTATAA
>JANPIF010000387.1:0-8312 GCA_031424845.1 Ferruginibacter sp. | reverse complement strand
GGGTGCGTTAATGAGTATCATTACAGAGTATTACACAGCAATGGGTAAGCGTCCGGTAATGAGTATCATTCGCCAAAGCGCAACTGGGCACGCTACAAACATCATTGGTGGTTTGGCTGTGGGTATGGAAAGTACATTACTCCCAATCATCGTTTTAGCTGCGGGTATATATGGTTCTTATTATTGTGCAGGTTTATATGGTGTGGCTATTGCAGCTGCAGGTATGATGGCTACAACTGCTATGCAGTTAGCGATCGATGCGTTCGGACCTATTGCTGATAATGCTGGTGGTATTGCAGAAATGAGTGAGTTACCTGCTGATGTGCGTGAGAAGACTGATATTTTGGATGCAGTTGGTAATACTACTGCTGCTTCAGGTAAAGGCTTTGCAATAGCTTCTGCAGCGTTGACTGCATTGGCTTTGTTTGCAGCATTTGTTGGTATTGCAAAAATTGATGGTATTGATATTTACCATGCTGATGTATTGGCTGGTTTATTTGTGGGTGGTATGATTCCGTTTATATTTTCTTCATTGGCTATTAAAGCTGTTGGTGAAGCCGCTATGGCAATGGTGGAAGAAGTCCGTCGGCAGTTCCGTACAATTCCTGGGATTATGGAAGGTACAGGAAAACCTGAGTACGATAAATGTGTGGCGATCTCTACAGAAGCATCTCTTAAAAAGATGATGTTGCCTGGTGCTATTGCAATTTTATCTCCATTGATTATAGGTTTTGTTTTTGGTCCTGAAGTATTGGGCGGTTTCTTAGCAGGTGCTACCGTATGTGGTGTGTTGATGGGAATATTTCAAAACAATGCTGGTGGTGCATGGGATAATGCTAAGAAATCATTTGAAAAAGGTGTTGATATAAATGGTACCATGTATTACAAAAAATCAGAACCACACAAGGCATCTGTAACAGGTGATACAGTGGGTGATCCTTTTAAAGATACATCTGGACCGTCAATGAATATCTTAATTAAGTTGATGAGTATCGTGAGTTTGGTAATAGCCCCTACCCTTGCAAAATTACATGCAGGTAAAATAGAAGCCAACAGAAAAACTCAAATTGAAACATTGATGAAAATGAGTGGAGCCACTGCAGTAGTTGCAGCTGGTGATAATAATTTAATGGCAGATGCTGTAAGTAACGAGAATATAGCAGTACGTACAGTTGCAAAAGGTGATATAAACGAAGATGGAAATTTTGTTTACACTACTGGCGCTGCTAAAGAAATTGATTTACCAAATGATGCAAAAATTTCATTGGCAGAAGGTAGCGATTTGTATAGAATGCATGAAAAAATTAAAGCAAATGACGAAGCTTTGTTGGACAAGGCAAACTGGTTTACTATAGAAGATTTATATTTTGAAAAAGGTAGTGATAAATTGAAAGCATCATCTGAAACTGCTTTAAAAAACTTGTACGAAATGGTAAACTGTTATAACCTCAACATTAAATTGGGCGGTTATACAGATAATAGTGGTGACAAATTGCAAAACGAAAAATTAAGCGCACAAAGAGCTGAAGCTGCAAAAGCTGCATTGGTAAAATTGGGTTTAGCTGCTGATAGAATTGAAACGGAAGGATATGGTCCAATGCATCCAAAATGTGATACTGATTTATCGCAGGCTTGTATGGCACAGAACAGAAGAATTGATGTGAGGATTACGAAGAAGTAATTTATTTGAATAATAATTTTAAAGATGCCCCTGAAGTTTTTCGGGGGTATTTTTTTGCCACGAATACTTGAATGAGCACTAATAAAATGCAATAATGCTTTTCAAGTTTCAAGTCTAAGACGTAACAAATATTGTAACTAAACACAATTTTATCTAACTAAAATACTTTAGTTAGTTTATTTTTACACCCATGCAAATCCTCTCCGTTTCCAACCTTTTTTCCGAACCGTTACTTGGTAATTTCTCTTTAGAAAATATAAATTTTACCCAACAAAAAATGGAGAAGATTGCTTTGATTGGGGAAACCGGATCAGGGAAATCTACTTTACTAAAAACCATCGCAGGATTAATTCAGCCTAAAAGCGGAATCATTTTATTTGAAGGGGAAAAAGTAATGGGACCAGATTGGCAATTGATAGCCGGGCAAAAAGGTATAGCTTATTTATCTCAGCATTTTGAATTGCTCAATAATTACCGGATGGAAGAATTGTTGAGCTATGCAAATGAGTTATTGCCAGAGGAAGCAGAAGAGTTGTACAGATTATGCAGAATAGATCATTTGATGAAACGCAATTCTTATGAACTTTCGGGGGGTGAAAAACAACGAATTGCATTAGCAAAATTATTGATTACAAAACCCAGGTTACTCATTTTAGATGAACCATATTCTAATCTCGATTTAATACACAGAAATATTTTAAAAGATGTGGTAGAAGATGTTTGCAAAAAATATCAAATTTCCTGCATCCTCACTTCTCACGAGCCCGCAGATGTATTGCCATGGGCAGATAAAATATTGGTTTTAAAGAATGGCAAAATTGTGCAGGAAGATACAGCAAACAATGTTTATAAAAACCCGATAGACGAATATGCTGCTGCATTGCTCGGTAGCTATAATTTACTGGACCAAAAAATATTTGGTGAAATATTATTATTAAGACCTGAAGACATATTAATAACTGATAATTTATCAGAAGAATTTACCGGTACCGTTACCGCAAGCCAATTTATGGGTAGTTATTATGAAATAGATATTAATATACAAACTCAAACAATAAAAGTAAAAACTACCAACGGTAAAATTTATGTTGGCGATAAAGTTGGAATTTGTTTTTAGTTCTTTAAATTTCATAACTAATAATTATTATTTCCATTTATAAAATTTAATTTTTCCTTTACGAACAAAATCGTAACATTGTTATACGAATAAAATCGTAACCATGGAAAATATGAAAAATTTTAAACCTACAGAAAGCGAATTGGAAATACTTGCAGTGCTGTGGGCCAGTAAAAATGCTACCGTACGAACTGTACACGAAGAACTTGCTAAAACAAAAGAAGCAGGCTACACCACAACACTTAAACTCATGCAGATAATGCACGAGAAAGGTTTGGTTACCAGAAATACTGATAGCAAAACGCATATTTACACGCCTGCAGTTGATAAGCAAAAAACACAAATGCAAATTGTAAATAAAATGATTACAAATTTGTTTGCTGGCTCACCTGCAGAAATGGTGATGCAAGCTTTAGGTGGTAATAAAACCACATCGGCCGAATTGCAAAAAATAGAAGAACTGATAGAAACATTAAAAGCAAAAAAATAAAAGCTTAAAAGATGAATTTCTTTTACTCATTTACTGAAACACTTTTGCACAGCTTATGGCAATGTGCTGTTTTATTGCTGCTCAGTTTTTTTCTTTCCCTATGTTTTAAATCGCTTCACCCACTTTTCAAAAGAAATTTATTTTATAGTATTATTGGGTTACAAATAGTTATTTCTATTTGTACTTTTTTATATTGTTTTAGTAATTATAGTTTTACTCAATGGCTTACTTCAAGTAATATATCAATCTTAAATAACCAGCAACTACAATGGTTGCATAGCAATGCAGCACTCATCTTCATTGTATATATAGCAATAGTTATTGTAAGACTTTTTAGTATGTGGCTGCAATGGAATAAGTTTAAAACATTTTATACCAAAGCACTTATTAAACCATCTGCACCGCTAAAAATATTTACTCAGTTAAAAGCTTTTCAAATTGGTATAAAAAGCAATGTTAGCATTTGGTATAGTGAAAATATAGAAACACCAGTTACATTTGGGTTTTTAAAACCTGTTATTTTACTACCTTTTAGTTTAGTAAATAATATAACTATTGAAGAAGCTGAAAGTATAATCTTACATGAACTTGCACATGTAAAAAACAATGATTACTTGCTTAACTGGCTATTGATAGTTGTGGAAAATTTGTATTTTTTTAATCCTTTCATTAAAATTTTAACGCATAAAATAAAACAAGAACGTGAAAAAAATTGTGATATACAGGTAATTAATTTTGGCTACGACCCATTACTATATGCACAAACTTTGTTGAAGGTGGCTAAAAACAATAGCCACTCCCCTGCTTTTCAAATAGCCGCTGCAAAAAACACTACACAACTTTTAAATAGAATAACATTTTTTACTGATGAAAATAAGTTGTGCTTTAGAGGAGTATCTCCTTTAATTATTACATTTATTTTTTTGATAAGTATAGGTTGTTGCTTATTGCCTTTTATGATGAAAGATGCCGTTCTAAACAAAGTAATAACTGCATCAAATATTATTAGCATAACAAATTCAACGAACATTGAAAAAGAAATTACAATTGTCACTTCTGGTGCTGAAAATAAAAAAATACTAAAAACAAAAGAAGTTAGTTTAATTAAGCCTTACACATTACCTATAAATAGTAATGCAAGCGATGAAAATATAGCAGAAGAAACTACAACATTGGCCGAAAATATTTTTTCAACAGTTGCCTACAATCAAAATTTAGATAGCACCAAAGAAGTCACCATTAATATCGAAACACAACAAGGAAAAATTACCAAAGTGTACAAATTAACATTAGATGCGGGAAAATGGATTGTACAACCTCAATGGATGCTCATAGAAAAATATGCTGATAGTAACTCAATTAAGTTGCGTGATTCTTTGTACAATAAAATTGACAGTATTCAATAAAAATCGTTTTTGAAGTTTAATTTCAAAACGAATCATTCGCCATGTAAATGCTATTACAATTAATATTGCACATCTACTAATACCCTTATCTCATTCAAAAAAATATTGCAGGGAGCTTCCTCTAAATTGATGATTTTTAGAAATATATATAACAATAACCTAATTTTATAGTAGGTATTTGTTATATATTAGTTTAATTAAAACATCAACCACATTTAAATGCTGCAGAAGTTATGGGTTTGCTTAATGCTCATTTCAATTACATTTTGCAGTAATGCACAATACACATCTCCTTATAATTTTAAATTTAAATCTTATACAACTTCCGAAGGTTTGGCTGACAACACTGTGGTAAAAACTATAAAAGATAAAAATGGTTTTTTGTGGATAGCCACCCACAATGGACTTGCAAGATTTGATGGCTTAAACTTTAAAACCTATACTCATAACCCCTATGACTGCACAAGTTTGAGGAGCATTTGGACATGTGATTTACTCCTTGATGACAAACAAACATTATGGGCATCTACTGAATTTGGATTGTGTTATTACCATGAACAAAAAGATAAATTTATTTACATAAATAATAAAAAAGATCTTCAACTAATATACAAAATGCCTTTGTGTAAAGGCAATAGTAATACTATTTGGATGGCTTGTGAAGATGGATTAAAAGAAATAAATACAGTAACAAAATCAATAACAAACAGCTCATTAAACCGGATTGCAGATCCACAATTTGTGGTAACCATGCACAATGGTCATTTACTAATTGGTACACGTGGAAGAGGCATTTATGATTACGATCCAGTAAAAAAACAACATGAAGAAATGCATATTAAAGAACTTCCAAAGGATGTTCATTATATGGATGCATTTGTAGATGGAGATGAAACATGGATAGCTACAGGGGAAGGTTTGTTACTATTAAATAAACAAGCAAATATTTTTCTTTATAGCAAGGGCAAAAACCTGACTGATAACAGCGTTACTCAATTAATGTGTGTAAAAAAATTTACAGCAGCATTTGGCAACGATAAATTTATATGTGGCACTTATAATAAAAGATTATTACTGTTTAATAAAATTTTAAAGGTTTTTGAAGACGAATGGCTTTCTACTGCTACTGACCCCGATGGTTTTGAGCCCTCCATCATTTATGATATTTATAGTGAAAAAAAAATGATGTGGCTTGCTACAGATAGAGGTTTGTACCAGGTTAATTTAAATAACCAGCAACAGCAAGCATATTTTATTGAAGCACTATTAAATGGAAACAATAAGGCACTGGTAAAAAAAGTAATTACTGACAAAACTCCTAACCGGAATTTAGTGTGGCTTATTCCATGGCAACCTTATTATGGAATTGCTTTGTATGATGTAAAAACAAAAAAAATTATAAATGAATGGAGTACTGCTACTTCAAAAAATAAAAAAAAGTACACTGATATCATTAGATCATCATACAGTAATAATATTATTGCTTCCAGAGATTCTGCACTTGATTTTTACAATGTTCAAAATGGTTTTATAAAATCATTACAAATTAACGCCGCTATATTATGTATGCTGGAAGATGAAAGAGGTAATTTATGGTTAGGCCACGAAAAGGGAGTTAGTTATGTTGAAATAAATAATTTTAAGATTCAAAATTTTGAGCCTGATTTTATCGGCAACGATATTGAAAAAAATTCTTTCGGTGGCCCTTTTCCTGTAGTGGCCATTAAGAAAAGTAATAACAAATTACTGTGGCTGGTATGTAGAAAATATGGACTTTTCAGTTTCAATATCAGCCATCAAAAATTTACCCCGCACAGGCAGCAAAAAACCGGGTCATTTTCAACCTTAAACCGTTGTAGCGATTTACTAATTAAAAGTAACGATTCAATTTGGGTAAGTACAATGGCCGGCATTAGTTGTTATATACCATCTCAAAATAAATTTACTAATTATGATATGGCTAACGGGTTAAAATCGACCTATGTATATTCATTAGGTTTAGATGATCAAAACAATATTTGGGGGCGTGGTAATGCAGATATATTTTGTTTTAATACCAATACAAAAAAATTAGTAGGCTCTAAGCTTAACCAACAATATGATATATCCTGTTATCAACAAAAAATTTATATAGAAAATAATAAATTGCTATTAGGGCATGAGGCAGGTTTTACCATTTTTAATACAGTGAGTTTTACTAAGGAGATAAATGAATTACCTGTTGCTATCATTTCTAATTGTAAAATAAACAATGCAGATTTTTATTTTAGCAGAGATAGTAGCAGTACATTACCTATAAGATTAAAGTATTACCAAAACCAGGTAAATTTTGATCTGAATGCCATTGAATATAATTTTCCGGAAGATATTGAATACAGTTATATGTTG
This sequence comes from Ferruginibacter sp., assembly GCA_031424845.1. Classification (GTDB taxonomy): domain Bacteria; phylum Bacteroidota; class Bacteroidia; order Chitinophagales; family Chitinophagaceae; genus Ferruginibacter. Next base: position 1,230 of record JANPIF010000387.1, on the reverse strand, counting down.
GAAGGGTTGGAAAAAAGTTGGACCAATGCAGGCAATAAACGTTCAATAAGTTACAATCATTTATCGCCGGGTAAATACCAATTTGCTTTTTATGTAACCAATACACGAAACAAAACAAAAAGCAATATTGCCTATTGGGCTTTTACCATACAACCTGCATGGTGGCAATATTGGTGGTTTTGGCCAGCAGTAGCATTATTATTTGCACTAATGGTTGTAATTGTTGCAAAGCAAAGAATAAAAAAAATACGGGAAAAAGAAAAATTAAAAACCGCTGTAAATAAAACCATGGCAGAGCTGGAAACAAAAATGCTACGAAGCCAAATGAACCCACACTTTATTTTTAATAGCCTTAACTCTATTCAAAAATATATTTGGGAAAACAAAGAAGAAGATGCTGCAGAATACCTTGCCAGGTTTGCCAAATTAATGCGGGCAATTTTAGAAAACTCCAGAAAAGAAACCGTAACATTAAAAGAAGAAATTGAGGTAATGAAACTGTATGTAGATTTAGAACACAGACGCAGCAATAGCGGATTTGAATACACCATTAAAGCAGATGCAGATTTGATTGAAAAAAATGTCGTTATCCCTCCCTTGATTATGCAGCCGTTTATAGAAAATGCAATATGGCACGGATTGAATAAAAAAGGCAGCAAAGGCAATCTTTTAATACATGCTTTTGAAAAAGATAACAACCTGGTTTGTGTTGTAGATGATGATGGTATAGGTAGGCAGCAAAAACAAGAACTAATATTAACTGAAAAAAAATCGCTGGGCATAAAAATAACACAACAAAGAATTGAAAAATTAATTGAAACCACCGGGCAGAATGCCACCGTAGATATAGTTGACAAAATTGAAAATGGAAAACCCGCAGGTACAAAAGTTACGATTACATTACCCTTGCAAATATTGTAAACATGCTTAAATATTACATTGTAGATGATGAACAAAATGCTGTAGATGCACTTTCAGCTATGTTGAAAAAGAAATTTTCGCATCAGGTTATTAGCTGTGGCAGCAATATAAAAGCAACCCTGGCAATTGAAGAAATAGAACAGTGCCAGCCAGATATTTTGTTTTTAGATGTAGAAATGCCAGAGATGAATGGATTACAATTACTAAAACATTTTCCTGAAAGAAAATTTCATGTAATATTTACTACCGCACACGAAAAATATGCTTTGCCAGCAATTAAAGCAGCAGCGGCAGATTATCTTGTAAAAC
>JANPIF010000386.1:0-1883 GCA_031424845.1 Ferruginibacter sp. | reverse complement strand
AAAAAGAAGAGCTAAAAAATTTGTACGAAAAAATAAAATCAGTTGCAGGTAATATTGATAGCTCCTTAAATTGTCATGTGCACGCATTGCGAACTCAGGCACTAAATAGACTTGAAATATTAGAAAAGAAAATGTTAAAGGCAGAAAAGAAAAAATTTGATGCCCAACAAAGACAAATAAAAAAAATAAAATCAGCTGTATATCCAACTGGTAATTTGCAAGAAAGGGTAGATAATATTTTGGAATATATAACAGTGTATGGTGAAGATTTCATAAAAACTTTATACGATAATTCAAATGCATTAAGCCCCGAGTTTACAATATTACAAGAGCAATAAATTTTACCATGGCAAGAATAATAGCAATTGATTATGGAAAAAAAAGAACCGGGATTGCCGTTACGGATCCATTACAAATTATTGCTACAGGGCTTACAACTATAAATTCTCATGAATTAATTCCATTCTTAAAGAATTATTTTATAACCGAGCAAGTAGAATTAATCATAATTGGCTTGCCTGTAAATTGGGATGAGACGGATACTGACGGGACAGCCCATGCAAAAAAAGCAATTGAGCGCATGAGTAAAGCTTTTCCTAACATGCCCATAAAAACAGTTGACGAAAGATTTACATCTAAAATGGCAAAATCTGCCATGATAGATATGGGCATGAAAAAGAAAGAGAGGCAGGTAAAAGCTAACGTGGATGTAATTGCAGCTACGATTATGTTGCAGGAGTATATGGCGGCCGGATAAATAATTGAATTGGTAAATAAGTTCGCATCCCAATTTATAAGCAAGCTAAGTATAAAAATTAGCTCATTAGGACATTTGCATATTGGCACATTTATTTAATTCCTATTTTTGCATTTTAGACAAATAAGATTGGCAAAAGCAACCAGTCAATCAATTAACTACCAAACATGATTCTTCCCATTGTAGCATACGGTTCACCCATCTTAAGAAAAATTGCTGTAGATATAACTCCCGAGTACGAAGGGTTGGAAAAATTATTAGCCGATATGTGGGAAACCATGTACAACAGCAATGGTGTAGGTTTAGCTGCACCTCAGATCAACAAAAGTGTTCGAATATTTACAATGGATAGCGAGCAAATTTTTGAAAACGATGAAGATGGAGATACAGATGAATATCTTGATAAACCAGGCTTTAAAGGAACATTTATTAATGCTCATATTATAGCATTGGATGGTGAACCCTGGAAATACAACGAAGGGTGTTTGAGCATACCACGAGTAAGAGAAGATATTTTGAGGGAAGAATCAGTTACATTATCTTATGTTGATGAAAATTTTCAACTCCTTACAAAAACTTTTAATGGAATTACTGCTCGTATAATATTGCATGAATACGATCATTTGGAAGGTAAACTTTTTATAGATTATATTAAACCGCTTAAACGTACTTTAATAAAGCGGAAATTAGACGATATTACAAAAGGGAAAATTAAAGTAGATTATAGAATGGTTTTTCCAAAATAAAATAACTTTCTCACTACAATCATATTTTGAAGATCATATTGTAAAAAAATAGAAGTTTTTATAGTATAGAAATGAATTTATAAAGATAAATATCAAATTTATTTTATTTGTTTATATAATATTGTTTATATTGCTTTTAGATTAGAAAAACATCCACTCCTTTTGAAAAATAAATCCTTTCGTTTTAATTAAATCCTTTTCCTAAAGATTTTCCTTTTTTTTCCATTATTTATTGCATTGTATTATGGATGTATAATTAATGCATTTTGTAATTTTCTAAATTGTATAAGATCAATTTAATTTTTTTAATCAACTATATCATCCAATTAAATGGATTGTAAAAAAGATTGGTACACCCAAAAATAACTGATGTTTTTTGT
>JANPIF010000385.1:0-16077 GCA_031424845.1 Ferruginibacter sp. | reverse complement strand
GTTTGAAATAGAATCAATCATTCCGGAGGAAATAGAAAAATACCCTTGGGCAGGACATTTAGGAATTAAACTGGCAGATAGAATTTTACCCATTTTAGAAAACAATAAAACCACACTGGTATTTATAAACACAAGAGGTATGAGCGAACTGTGGTACCAGACCTTACTTACGGTTAGTCCCGAACTTTCGGGAGTGCTTGCTTTACACCATGGTAGTATTGAAAGAGAATTGCGCACATGGGTAGAAACCGCTTTGCATCAGGGAATATTAAAAGCCGTTGTGTGTACATCCAGTTTAGATTTAGGGGTAGATTTTCGCCCGGTAGAAATGGTGATACAAGTTGGTTCGCCAAAAGGTGTAGCAAGGTTTTTACAACGTGCCGGCAGAAGTGGGCACCAACCAAATGCAGTAAGTAAAATCTATTTTTTACCTACGCATTCCTTAGAATTAATAGAAGCTGCTGCATTAAAAGAAGCCATTGCAGATAATTTTATTGAAAGCCGTTTGCCCATGTTGATGTGCTTTGATGTGCTCATCCAATATTTATGTACACTCGCCATTTCTGATGGGTTTTATCCGGAGGAAATGTTTGAAGAAATAAAATCTACCTACTGCTTTAGCGAAATAAATAAAGAGGAGTGGCAGCAAATTTTACAGTTTATTACAGTGGGGGGAATCGCTTTGCGTGAGTATGATGATTTTAAAAAAGTAGAAATAATTGATGGTCTGTATAAAATAAATAACCGCAGAATAGCCATGCGCCACCGCATGCATATTGGCACCATTGTAAGTGATGCCATGCTGAAAGTAAAATTTATGAGTGGTGGTTACATTGGTGTTATTGAAGAATATTTTATCAGTAAACTCAAGCCAGGCGATGTATTCACGCTTGCAGGCAGAAACCTGGAATTCGTAATGATTAAAGAAATGACGGTGCAGGTAAGAAAAAGCAATTCAAAAAAATCCATCGTTCCCTCATGGAATGGTGGTCGATTACCACTTAGCTCCCAGCTTGGTTTTATGCTGCGAAAAAAACTAAATGATGCTGCAAATACCGACCATTTTTCCAAAAAAGAAAAAGAACTTTCTGCACTGGAACCATTGTTTAATTTGCAGAAAGAATTGTCTGCCGTACCACGAGAAAATGAGTTGTTGATAGAGCACATCGAAACAAAAGATGGGTTTCATTTATTTGTATATCCGTTTGAAGGGAGATTGGTACATGAAGCTATGGCAGCTTTATTATCTTACCGCATCAGCAAAATAATTCCGATTACTTTTTCTTTTGCCATGAACGACTATGGTTTTGAATTATTAAGTGACCAACCAATACCATTGGACGACAGCAATGTGTATGAATTGTTTTCAGAAGAAAATTTATTTGAAGATATTCAACGAAGCGTAAATGCCGGTGAAATGGCAAGAAGAAAATTCCGTGATATTGCTGTAATTGGCGGATTGATTTTTCAGGGGATGCCCGGTGAATTTGTAAAGCAAAAACATTTACAATCTTCCGCCAGCTTACTGTTTAATGTATTGTCAGAATATGAGCCCAATAGTCTTTTGTTAAGACAAGCCTACTCAGAAGTGATGCAGCAACAGATGGAAGAAATACGTCTTAGAAACATGTTACAGAGAATTGCAAAAAGCAATATCAAAATAACTTATCCAAAAAAACTAACCCCGTTCTGCTTTCCCATAAAAGTTGACAGCATTAGAGAAACAGTAACATCAGAAAAGCTGGAAGACCGTGTTTTAAGAATGCAAAACCAACTGCAATAGTTTAAAGCGATGCGCAAAAAGCTTCTGCGACATTTATAATTTTCTGTACATCCTCATCAGACAATGCATTATTTAAAAACCAACTTTCAAAAGGAGAAGGTGGTAAGTAAACACCGTTATCTAAATTAAAATGAAAATATTTTTTAAACATTTCCATATCGCAATTTGCGGCGGTTGCAAAATCCGTTACCGCTTCTTTTGAAAAATGTACGCTGATCATGCTGCCCAATCTATTTATTTGAACAGGTATGTTTTTGGTATTAAAAACCATTTGTAATCCATGATGCAGTTTTGTTGTTTTTAAAGAAAGCTCATCATAAATATTGGAATTATTTTTTAATTCAGATAACAATGTATAACCTGCTATCATTGCTAATGGATTACCGCTTAAAGTTCCTGCCTGGTAAACTTTGCCCAAGGGTGCGATGCATTCCATTATTTCTCTTTTGCCACCGAAAGCCCCTACCGGCAAGCCGGCACCAATTATTTTTCCGTAAGTTATTAAATCTGCATTTACATTTAATGTTTGTTGTGCCCCACCTGCTGATAAACGGAAACCCGTCATTACTTCATCAAAAATGAATACTATTTTTTCGTCATCACATATTTTTCTGAGTCCTTCTACAAAGCCAGGAGACGGTAAAATACAACCCATGTTTCCTGCGACAGGTTCAATTATAATTGCAGCTATTTGATCTTTATTTTCTGCTACTAATTTTTGAACTGCTTCCAAATCATTGTAAGGCGCAACAAGTGTATCTTGTGCCACCGCATCGCTTATGCCCGGTACATTTTGAATGTTTAGTGTTGCCATTCCGCTTCCTGCTTTTACTAAAAATGCATCCGCATGACCATGGTAACAACCATCAAATTTTATGAATTTATTTTTTCCGGTATAACCTCGTGCAAGTCTGATGGCACTCATGCACGCTTCTGTACCACTGTTCACCATCCTAATTAAATCTACATTCGGCACCATAGACTTTATGAGCTCCGCCATTTTTATTTCAAGTTCAGTAGGCGCCCCATAACTTGTTCCTTTTGTAACCTGCTCTTGAATAGCAGCTGTAACTTTTGGGTAAGCATGTCCTAAAATCATAGGTCCCCACGATGCTATACAATCAATGTATTTATTCTCATCTTCATCAAACAAATAAGTACCTGCTGCTTTTTTTATAAATATTGGATTACCGCCTACACTCTTAAATGCACGCACAGGCGAGTTTACACCACCAGGGATATGTTGCTTTGCTTGTTTGAAAAGCTGATTGCTTGTACTATTGTTCATTGTAAGTCGATTAATATTTATTTGCCGATGTGTTAGAGTGTCAGGCTGAGCTTGTCGAAGCCGTTACAATTAAAGAACCCGCCTTCGACAGGCTCAGGCTGACAGTATAATAATTTATAAATAATGTTTTTAGTGAACCTTTACTGATTTAAAATCTTAATAATATCCTTGGCAAAGTAGGTTGCTATCAAGTCTGCGCCTGCTCGTTTAATTGAACTGATCGTTTCAAAAATTGCTTTCTCTTCATTGAGCCAACCCTTTTCTGCGGCAGCTTTTATCATAGCATATTCTCCGCTCACTTGGTAAGCTGCAACGGGAACGTTCACTTCATTTTTTACTTCTCTTATAATATCTAAATAACTCAATGCCGGTTTTACCATTACGATATCTGCGCCTTCTTCTACATCCAACAACGTTTCTTTAATAGCTTCTTTGCGGTTTGCAAAATCCATTTGATACGTTTTTTTATCGCCAAAGCCCGGTGCACTATCAAGTGCATCTCTAAAGGGACCATAAAAGCAAGATGCATATTTTGCGCTGTAACTTAAGATGCCGGTATTGGTAAAATTATTTTGTTCCAGTGCTTTTCTTATAGCACCAATTCGTCCATCCATCATATCGCTTGGTGCTACAATATCTGCACCAGCAGCGGCATGGCTTACGCTCATTGCTGCTAAAACTTCTACCGTAGGGTCATAAACGATAAGGTTATTTTCAACAATTCAATCATGGCCAAAAGTCGAGAATGGATCAAGCGCAACATCCGTCATCACACAAATTTCGGGCACAGCATTTTTGATTGCTTTTATACTCCGCTGCATTAATCCATCTGCGTTTAAAGCCTCGGTCCCTTTGTTATCTTTTAAATGATCTTCACATTTTATAAAAAGCAAAACTGCTTTTATTCCTAACGACCACAGGTGTTTCACTTCTTCAACTGTATTATCTAAACTATACCTAAAATAACCAGGCATAGATGAAATCTCTTCTTTAATATTGGTTCCTTCTACAATAAAAAGTGGAGCTATAAAATCACTTGGCGTTATAATTGTTTCCGAAACCATACTTCTAATGGCCGGTGATTGTCTTAAAATTCTTCCTCGTTGTTGTAAATGCATTTTTGTGAATTGTCAAATGTGAATTGTCAAGGGGCGTAATGTAGTGGCACATTGCTATTTTAGCATGTATTCACTTTAGTCGCCCATTCATTTTTTTCTTCATCCGAAATTTCCTCGACCCAATCCCTCGGATTTAAGAAAACCTGCTGTATTTTCTCTTCTTCGGTATTTTCTGCTATTTTAAAATCATAATCAAACCTTACCGTTGGTGGCAGGCTCATTAAAATACTTTCTGTCCGACCATTTGTATGCAGGCCGAACAACGTGCCTCTGTCATGCACCAAATTAAATTCAACATACCTACCTCTTCTTATTTCCTGCCAATATTTTTGTTGAGGATTGAATGCTGTTGCTTTTCGTTTTTCAACAATCGGCAAATAAGCATTTAAAAAAGTATGCCCACAATCTGATGCAAATTGCAACCAATTTTCTGATGTTTTTCCAGGTGTTGCTCTTTGGTAATCATAAAATATACCACCAACTCCCCTGCGCTCATTATTACGATGTTTGTTTACAAAATAATCGTCGCAGTGTTTTTTAAAAGAAGGATAAAATGCAGCATCAAACTTATCACAAGCCATTTTATATTGGGCGTGAAAATGTATCACATCATCTTCAAATAAATAATACGGAGTAAGATCAGTCCCGCCGCCAAACCAAGCATCAGCAATGGTTCCGTCTTCATTGTATAATTCAAAATACCTATAATTAAAATGAACAGTGGGCACAAATGGATTTGCAGGATGTATTACACTTGATATACCACAAGCAAACCAAGTATGCCCTTCTATTTTTAATTGCTTCCGCATGTTATCGGTTACATCACCAAAGACTACCGATGTATTCACGCCACCTTTTTCAAATATGTTTCCGTTTTCTATTACTCTTGTGATTCCACCGCCACCTTCTGCCCTCTCCCATTTATCTGTTTTAAAAAAAGCTTTACCATCAGCTTTTTCTATTGCTTCGCAAATAGTATTTTGCAAAGAATGAATGAGAGTTATAAAGTTTTCTTTTGTTGACATCCTATATTTTTTTCACCGCTAAGAAAAGAGATAAGCGAGTTTTCGCAGAGCCCACTCACAATTAACTATTCACCATTCACGACCTCCATTCCTTCACAGCATCTACAAAAGCTCTTGCATGGTCCACCGGAATATTCGGTGTCATACCATGCCCGAGGTTTGCAATGTATCGTTGTGCGCCAAAAGCGTTGATCATATTGTGTACATCGGTTCTAATTTCTGCTGCTGTCTGCAATAACTTTGCAGGATCTAAATTTCCTTGCAAGGTTACATTTGGCCCTACCAATTCTCTTGCAAATTGTGGTTTTATGCACCAATCAACACCCATGGCAGTTGTACCATTAGCTGCCAAATCTTTTAATGCATACCAGCTTCCTTTAGGATAAAGTATTACCGGGCAATGAGGCTGTAAAGCCTGCTGTATCTGCAATAGATACGGTTGCGCCCATGTTTCAAAATCTGCAGGAGATAGTAACCCACTCCAGCTATCAAACACCTGTAACACATCTGCACCGGCGGCTCTTTGCGCTTTTAAATATTGAATGGTGGTATCAGTTATCATTTGTAATAGTTGCTTTGCCGCCAAAGGCTCCTGATAACAAAATGCTTTTGCTTTATCAAATGTTTTACTTCCTTTACCTTCTACCATGTAGCATAAAATAGTAAATGGTGCACCCGCAAAACCAATCAACGGAATTTTATTATCCAATGTTTTTTTTGTGAGCGTAAGGGCATCCATCACATAATGCAATCTGTCAGCTACATCGGGAACAACTATTCTTTTTAAATCTTCAGCTGTTTTTATTGGCTCAGGCAACAATGGTCCTTGCCCCTCATTCATTTGTACCTCTAATCCCATTGCCTGAGGTATTACCAAAATATCGCTGAACAAAATGGCAGCGTCTACACCAATAATATCTACGGGTTGCAAAGTTATTTCACAAACCAATTCAGGTGTTTGTACCCGGGTAAAAAAATCGTATTTTCTTTTTAGCACCATGTATTCCGGTAAATATCTTCCCGCTTGTCTCATCATCCATACTGGTGGGCGCTCTACTTTTTTGCCTGCTAACGCTTGCAAAAACAAATCATTTTTTATGGTTGAAATATTTTCTGTGGCAGTGATTATATCATTCATGTAAATACAATTTTACTCTTTAAAAATTCAATTTTTTATATTAAAATAATGCAGCACTTCATCTATCATAACCTGTTGAGAAGGAAAACTGATTACCGTTGTCTTGTTGTTTAATTTATATTCTTTCAATGCATTTGCCGTGGTATAACCAATACAAAAACACTGGGTGAATTTTGGCAAAATATTTCCTTCAAAAAAACTTTTTACTCCGCTCGGGCTAAAAAATAATATTGCCTGGTATTGCTCAGCTATTTTCTTAGGCTGTGGTAAATTTTTATACAGCACTATTTCTGTCAATTGCAAACCAGCATGCTGCATAGCATCCGGTAATTCATTTCGCCTTTTATCTCCACAAAAAAATACAAATTGCGTTTCTTTAGTACTATTAATTATTTCGTTCGCAAGAGCGGTTGCATTGTCTTTGGATATTAGTACTTTATAACCTTCATCTTCAAGCGCAAGTTGCGTTTCGCCACTCAGCGCAAAAAAACTGGCCTTTTTAGTTATTACTATTTTATTGGCAGTTATAAATTGTGTAAAAGCCTTTACTGCATTTTTACTGGTAAAAATATAATTGGGAAAATGACTTTCTATTATATGCTTTGCTTGGGGTGCGCCAACAATTTCAATCTTTATAAAATTATGCTCTATAACATTAAAATCATTTTCTACTAATTGATCTTTAATATAAGGTTTTAATATTTTGGTAGATAATATGGTGAGATTATTCTTCATTGCTTATCTCTTTATTTTTCAGCTCATCTATTATAGCCTTACCCCCGTTTCGTAAAATTTGCTTTGCAGCCTGCTCTCCCAAATTTGTATACCCATCAACCGGTGATTTTAATGTAACAGTCGCATGCTGCTTTCCATCTACCGACAATACATTGCCAGTAAAAACCATTTCATCATTTTTTATTTTTGCATGGGCAGCTATTGGCGTACTGCATCCTCCCATTAGGATCCGCAAAAAATCTTTCTCTACCACATTGCAAATTTCTGTTTCTCTGTGATTCAACGCTCTGCAGATTTCCAATACTTCCGTATTATCATTTCTGCAAACGATCGCTATGGAACCTTGTGCAGGAGCCGGCAGCATCCATTTCAACTCAATGCCTTCTACATGTCCAAAACCTAAACGCTCAATTCCTGCTGCCGCAAAAATGGCTGCATGCCAGTTAGATTCGTTCAGCTTTTTTATTCTTGTATTTACATTGCCACGGAGGTTTTCAATCACTGCGTTTGGGAATCTATTAAGTAATTGCGCTTTGCGTCTGGCACTACTTGTTGCAATGATCAGTGGAAGTTCGCTTTTATTGCTTTCTTCGTTTTTGTTTTCTTGAAAAACAGATTTCATCAACTCCGTGGTAATACCTTTCGCATCTTTTTTTCCGAAAGTTGCATGCTCATCTTTCACCAAAGAAAGCTCAGCTTTACTAAAAACTTTCTCTCGATTAATCACCAATAAATCGTATGGATTTCCTCTTTTTAAAACTGCAGCTATTACTAATCCATCCGCCAATTTTGTTGGAATATCTTTATAAGAATGTACAGCAATGTCTATCTGCTTATTCAAGAGCGCTGCATCAAGGGTCTTTGTAAAAATTCCCTGCACTCCCATTTTGTATAAAGGTGTTACGAGGTTAATATCACCCTCGCTTTTTATTAAAACAAGTTCACTGTTAACATGTTTATTAAAAAGTAATTGCTTTACTTGTTTCGATTGCCATTGTGCAAGCGGACTATCTCGGGTTCCTATTTTAATTAAAACTTTACTCACTTATTTTCTGACTGAAAAAGTGGTTGTACGCATCAATAAACTGACAACCTTTTTCATTTGTATTTTTTAAATTTACCGCAAGCCTGCTGATGGTTTTATTGATGGTGTATTCATCTTGCGGACTTATAAAATTGTATTCCATTGCTTCTGCCATTTCACACACCTTGGTCGGTTTTGATAAAGCAAATAATTTTTCTTTTACATCTTTAACCATCGGCGCATGACTGTGTGTGCCCAACCATAAAATAAATTCTGCTTTGGTATCAGTAATTATTTTTTGCGCAGCAGGCAATTCTTTCATTCGCTTAGCAATGGTGGTATTTAAAATAACACTAATGTCATCTACATTCACCATTTGTTGTTGTGGCAAATATTGTATGCAATGATGTACGTTTGATGGTATAGATAGATCAATAAAAATCCTTGATTTTTGAGTAGTAATAAAATCGGGAAGCACGGTTGGCTCATCTGCCTGTGTACTTACAATTACAATATCTGAATCATTAACAAGTGCCGGTAAATTTTCGTAGTACTCAGCATTTACTTTATTTGTATCAGCAAATGCAATTGCCTTTTCATTTGTACGGTTACAAACGGTTATGATAGACGAGGGAAAATAATGTTTTAAATTTTTACCAATCAACGAACCAAATTTTCCCAATCCAACCAATGCTATTTTTTTTCCATCTACATCTGTATTTTGCTTTAGCCATTCTACAGCCGCAAAAGAAACGGAAGTAGTACCTGTACTTAATGCAGTATGAGTTTTTATTTTTTTAGATGCCTGTAATGCAAAATTTAATGTGCGGTCCATTATTGGCCCAACTAAATCTTGCTTTTGGCTGTAAGCAACTGCTTGCTTTAATTGAGAAAGAATTTCAAAGTCACCCAAAATTTGAGAATCTAACCCTGCCGCTACTTCAAACAAATGTTTTAATGCTTCTTTACCTCCTTTAGTGTAAGAGTTTTCACTAAAAAAGTCGGAATCAAGTTTTTTACATTCAATAAAAAGATTATGTAAAACAGTTGCATCGGCCACATAAGCATACAATTCAGTTCGGTTACATGTATTTAAAATGAAAATACTTCGTATTCCAATAAATTTTGCTGTTTGTAATATCAATTCTTTTTCTGCATCAGAAATATGAAACACACTTCTGGTAGCAGCATCTGTATTACGATGGCTTATTCCGCAAAGGAAAAACCTCGATAAAATGTATTCAGGATTTTGAAGTGAAATAAAGTTCATGGTCTGGCTGCAAAGGTACCTATGATAGTTTTTTCAAAAGGTATTTATTTGTCAGCGTTGTGTAATTATTTAACAATTTTATAGATGAAGCATTTAATTAATTCCCAAAAAAATAAAATTAATAATGGCTGTGGTTTACTGTTCAATTAATAACAAACTACTTTTGCAGCAAATTTAATTTGGCACAATGGATAGTAATGTAAGAAAAGTAATTCTCATAATGAACCTGGGGAGCCCAGATAGCACTTCCGTAAAAGATGTTCGTCGCTATTTAAATGAATTTTTAATGGACGAGCGTGTGATTGATATTCCTAAATTACCAAGAGCATTGTTGGTAAAAGGAATCATAGTACCTTTTAGAGCTCCAAGCAGTGCGAAAGCTTATCGTTCCATCTGGACCAAAGATGGCTCACCACTTATTCATCTTACTTATCAATTGCAGGATGCTTTGCAAAAAAGCAGCCCTTATCCGGTGGAAGTTTGTATGCGTTATGGCAATCCTACTCCTGAAGTGGCGTATCAAAATATCAAGCAAAAATATCCGAATGTAGAAGAGGTCATTCTTTTTCCGTTGTACCCACATTATGCAATGAGCAGTTATGAAACTGCTGTAGAATATGCAAAAGAAATACACACAAAAAATAAATATTCCTTCTCACTTTCTGTGGTGGATACTTTTTATACAAACGAGGCATATATCCATGCATTATCTGAATCAATTGCGCCACATTTAAAAGAGGAATACGATTTGTTGCTGTTTAGTTATCATGGGATACCGGAGCGACATGTAAAAAAAACAGACCCTACAAAAAAGCATTGTTTAAATGTAGCTGATTGTTGTAATGTAGATAGTGAGGCGCATAAATATTGTTATCGCCATCAGGTATTTATGACATCCTCTTTGGTAGCGGCAGAATTGCAGTTGCCTAAAGAAAAATACGCTACCTCATTTCAAAGCAGGCTTGGCAGAGATGAATGGCTGAAACCTTACACTGCTGCACGTTTAAAAGAATTACCTAAAGAAGGTATTAAAAAAATAGTGGTTGTTTGTCCGGCATTTGTAAGCGATTGCCTGGAAACTATTGAAGAGATGGGTGAAGAAGGAAGAGAATTTTTTATGGAAGCTGGGGGAGAATGTTTTACACTGATACCATGTTTAAATACTGCACCACTATGGATAAAAGCTATGAATTTGTTGATTGAAAATCACCTGCAAAAAAATGTGAGCAATGTACCTGTATCTTAAAGCGCTCCATATAATTTTCATTGTAACATGGTTTGCCGGCTTATTTTACATTGTACGTCTTTTTATTTATAATGCCGAAGCAAATGAAAAAGCTGAGCCCGAAAAGTCTATTTTAAAAAACCAGTTTACCATAATGATAAAGCGTTTGTGGTTTGGTATTACATGGCCATCCGCTATTATTACATTAATACTGGGACCGCTTTTAATTTTTATAAACCCTGCCATTTTAGATACCTGGTTATGGATAAAAATTGGTTTTGTAATAGCACTTTATTTATATCATTATAGTTTGCATGCGCTTTACCTGCAACAAAAAAAAGATAATTTTAAATACAATTCTCAGCAATTAAGAATATGGAATGAAGTAGCCACTGTTTTTTTAATAAGTATAGTTATGCTTGTAGTTGTACGACAAAGCCTAAGCGTAGTGTGGAGTTTATTGGGCTTGGTACTTTTTATAATATTAATAATGAGTGCTATAAAAATTTATAAGTTAGTTCGTAAAAAGGAAGGCCTCTGAAGTAACGTTTCTCGTTAAGTTTTTATTGGTCAAAAGTTATTTCACCAATACAATAATTAAAAAAAGTGATAGAATAAAAAATGGTCCAATATTTCATTGAACCATTTTTTTATAATTTCGGTATTTCTGTACTTTATAAAAATTTTACTGAATGCATCTTCATTAGCACATCAGCATATTAGCTAATTTCTTATACTGCTACATTAAAATCCCTTAACGCATCATTCAAACTTGTTTTTAAATCGGTACTAGGTTTTCTTTTTCCAATGATTAATGCACATGGTACATTGTAATCTCCAGCAGGGAAACTCTTTGTATAACTACCCGGTATTACCACACTTCTTTCAGGTACTATGCCTTTTGTTTCTATTGGCTCTAAACCAGTGACATCTATAATTTTAGTTGATTGAGTGAGTACCACATTTGCGCCAAGCACTGCTTCTTTCTGTACTCGTACACCTTCCACCACTATGCAGCGACTACCAATAAAACAACCATCTTCAACAATAACCGGACTTGCCTGCAAAGGCTCCAACACACCGCCAATACCCACGCCACCACTTAGATGAACATTTTTTCCAATCTGTGCACAACTACCTACTGTAGCCCACGTATCTACCATAGTGCCTTCATCTACATACGCTCCAATGTTTACATACGAAGGCATTAATACCACATTTTTTGCAAGGTATGCACCGTAGCGAGCCACTGCATGTGGCACTGCACGTACACCCAAACTTTTGTAATCGCTTTTCAATTTCATTTTATCGTAGAATTCAAATGGTGGCAGCACAAAAGTTTCCATTTGTTGAATACCAAAATATAAAAGAATTGCCTGTTTTACCCATTCATTCACCTGCCAGTTTTCGCCATTTGGTTCAGCCGTTCTTAACCGGCCTTTATCTACTTCTTCAATTACATTTCGTATAGCATACTTATATTGTTCATCTTTCAACAATTCTCTGTTTGCCCATACGGCTTCAATCATATTTTGCATGTAGTGATTTTTTAATTTTTGCGAAAATACTTATAAAAAATTTCATTTTTTATAAGTGTTTGTTTATGTACAAAAACAGCAGCAATATTCATCTTCGGTGGCGTCGCACATTTCATCTTCAGCCTATTTATTAAGCAATTAATTTAAAGTGTATTACAAAATCAAAAAACATTTACAATCATTGCTTATTTTACACCCAAAATAAAAGTAAAAATGAATATTGGTTTTGATGCAAAGAGAGCTTACGAAAACAGCACAGGACTAGGGCATTATAGCCGTACACTAATAAAATCTTTATCAAACTTTTATCCTACAGAAAATTACTATTTGTTTGCATCAAAAATTACAAATAAGTTTCTTACCTCAAATTATAAAAATATTATTCCTTTTTCACCTACAAATTTTTTGGCCAATACTTTTAAAAGTTTATGGCGGGGCAAATGGGTGATAAAAGATTTAAAGGCAAATAATATAGACATTTATCATGGGCTAAGCCATCAAATACCTATAGGCATAAATAAAACGGCTATAAAATCTGTTGTAACTATACATGATTTAATATTTGAGAGATACCCTGAGCAGTTTAGTAAAATAAACGTTCATCTTTTTCGGAAAAAATTTACATACGCCTGTAAACATGCTGATAAAATAATTGCCATTAGTGAGCAGACAAAAAATGATATAGTAAATTTCTATAAAATACCCGAAAATAAAATCGAGGTGTGCTATCAAAGCTGTGATGATATTTATAGAATGGAAGTAAGCGAAAAAGAAAAATTTAGAATAAAAGCATTATATAATTTACCAGATAAATATTTTCTTTTTGTAGGGTCTATCATTGAAAGAAAGAATTTACTAACGGTAGTGAAAGCTATAAAAAAAATAAAAAACACTTTAGCTTTACCACTCGTTGTTATAGGCAATGGCAGTAACTATAAACAAGTAGTGAAGAAATACATGCACCAAAATAATCTTGAAAAAGATGTAATTTTTTTATCAGAAAATGATGATACAAACAAATTACCGAGTTTTAAATCTTCCGCAGATTTTCCAGCCATTTACCAACAAGCCATTGCCATGATTTACCCATCAAATTTTGAAGGTTTTGGCATTCCTGTACTGGAAGCATTGTGTAGTAAACTGCCTGTAATCACTTCCAATGTATCTTGCCTTCCCGAAGCAGGTGGTGATGCAGCTTATTATGTAAACCCAACTTCGGAAGATGAAATAGCAGCAGGAATGGAAAAAATTTATACCGATAAATTTTTTGCTGATTCCATGAAATTAAAAGGAATTTTATATTCTCAAAAGTTTACTCAGCAAAAAACTGCAGACGCTGTAATGAATGTTTATAAATCTATATGCTAAATTTTGACAACGATATAAAAAACTGCCTAAAAGTTTTGCACGAAGGTGGAATTATTTTGTACCCAACTGATACAGTGTGGGGGTTGGGTTGTGATGCTACCAATGAAACTGCTGTTGCTAAAATATTTGCTTTAAAAAAAAGGGCAGAAACAAAAAGCATGATCATTTTATTGAAAAATAAAATTGATATTAATCAGTATTCCAAAACACCATCGCCTTCCATAGAAGAAATGCTAGCTACTACCAAAAGACCACTTACTGTTATTTATCCTGAAGGAAAAAATATAGCGGCGAATTTAATAAGTGAAGATGGCACTATTGCCATACGAATTGTGAAAGATAATTTTTGCGAAACGTTGCTTCAATCTTTTGGTAAACCTATTGTATCTACATCTGCAAACATATCCGGCGAAGTAGGAGCGACATCATTTAATACAATTTCTACCCCAATAAAAAACGGTGCCGACTATATAGTACAGCACCGCCAACATGAAAATATTATAATAAATCCTAGTAGAATTTTGTTGTGGAAAAATGATGAAGAAATTGTGGTAATAAGGGATTAGTTAAAATATATTAAACCCAACTCCTACCTGTATATTCCTATTTTTCCATTTATTTGAATTATTTACATCATTTAAATTATTCAATCCCGCTACATACCTTCCATATAAATTTATTTTTGAAAATTTAAATTGTAAACCTGCAGCTGCTGCAATATTGCCTTCCTTAAAAGCAGATTCTCCGTTTTTCAGTAAACTTTTATTTTTATCTAATAAAACTGAAAATTGAGGTCCTGCTTGTATGGTTAGAAAAGGTGCTGCTTTAATATTTAGCAAAACAGGAATATCGAGATAGTTTAATTTTATTTTATCTACCTGTTTAAAGCCATACACAGTACTGAATTGGGTAGCAGTATCTGCATTTACACTGCTAAATAAAACTTCCGGCTGAATACCAATTTTAGATGTTAGTCCAATAACTGCGTACCCTCCTGCCTGATAGCCAAATGCGAATTTATCTTTGAAAGGAACACCCTCAATTTTTTGAAGATTAGCACCTGCTTTTAATCCAAAATGTAGACTTTGCGCAACTGTAAATTCTGATATACAAAAAAGACAAATTGCTAACGGGATTATTTTTTTCATACAATTTTTTTTGAGTATTTCAATAACTATACCAATGCACGAATGCTGTTTTGTTAAAACGGCAATTACAAAGTTACAATAGCTTTATTCGATTATTTATAAAAATGGTTTTACAGGTTGCATAATAAAAGTTGAAAAAAGATGATTTGCCGAAGGGCTCGAGGATAGGCAATAGTACCCCACAGGAATGAGCGTAGCGATTGACGGGGAGTACTACTAAGAGCCGCAACAACTGATGAAAAAGGTTATGAAGGTGAAAGCCCCAAATTATTAAAAATACAAGCTTTAACAAATAGAATTATAATTTATCCCGTTATCAAATAATTTACCCTTACTTTTGCGGCGATTTAGAATTTCTGAGAATTACATGACATGCTCAGATGCTGTTGAAAGCAGGTAACAACACAAGGTTGCCTATCAGGACAAAGAAAATTTTCCCCACACAACGGCCCGAAGCATACTATGTGATCATCAAAAATATTTTTTTGACCATAGAGTATTGTGAAGCGGCTTACATTAAGACTTCCAAAAAATTGCCTAACGGCAGAAACGGGCATAGCCAAGTATAATACTACACGGTCTTCATTTTAAACAAATAATTATTATGAATGCATTTGAAGCATTGGGCCTAAACGAAAACCTCGTACAGGCAGTCGCAGATTTAGGGTTTACAGAACCCACTCCTATTCAAACACAGGCTATACCTGTATTGATTGCAGGTACAAAAGATTTTGTAGGCCTCGCACAAACAGGAACCGGTAAAACCGCTGCTTTTGGTTTACCGTTGTTACATCTTATAAAAGCAGAAGATAAATTTCCGCAGGCGTTGATTGTTTGCCCTACACGTGAATTGTGTTTGCAAATAACAAATGACCTTACAGATTTTAGAAAACACAGTAAGGGATTGAATGTAGAAGCTGTGTACGGTGGTGCATCTATTGTAATGCAAATTCGCAATTTAAAAAGAGGCGTACAGGTTGTAGTAGCTACACCAGGTCGTTTAATTGATCTTATTGAAAGAAAAGCTATTGACCTACAAAAAGTAAAATATGTAGTGCTTGATGAGGCAGATGAAATGCTGAACATGGGCTTTAGAGAAGATATTGATTTTGTATTGAAGAACACCATTAACAGAGAAAGTATCTGGTTGTTTTCTGCAACGATGCCTACACAAGTACGTGCTATTGCAAAAAACTTTATGACCAATCCGGAAGAAATTACGGTAGGTAAAAAGAACAGTGGTAATGTAAATATTGATCACCAGTTTTTTGTAGCACCGGCAAACAGCCGTTACGAATCGTTGAAGCGATTGATAGATTTTAACCCAGACATGTACGGGATTATTTTTACAAGAACTAAGGCTGATGCGCAGGATATTTCTGAGCGTTTATCAAAAGCAGGTTACGAAATTGAGGCC
>JANPIF010000384.1:0-2372 GCA_031424845.1 Ferruginibacter sp. | reverse complement strand
GATTGACATCTGTGATTTTGCTGTCGGCTTGTCAAGACAACTTCATGGACTGACCATGCACAGTGAGCGACCCGGACATAGAATGTATGAACAATGGCATCCGCTTGGAATCGTTGGAATCATTTCTGCTTTTAATTTTCCTGTAGCAGTTTGGAGTTGGAACAGCATGCTTGCGTGGGTTTGTGGTGATGTTACTGTTTGGAAACCTAGTGAAAAAACGCCATTGTGCGGTGTTGCTTGTCAGCAGATAATACAAACTGTATTTAAGAAAAACAATGTACCAGAAGGTGTTTGTGGTTTAATAAGTGGTGGCAGAGAAGTAGGTGAATGGATGAGTGCAGATAAGCGGATACCACTAGTGAGTGCTACAGGCAGCACTCGTATGGGTAAGGCGGTGGGTGCAGTTGTAGGTGAAAGACTTGGCAGAAGTTTATTGGAACTTGGTGGTAACAATGCAATCATAATTTCGGCTGAGGCAGATATAAACATTGCTATAACTGCTGCGGTTTTTGGAGCTGTAGGTACAGCCGGGCAAAGATGCACTACCACAAGAAGATTGATCATTCACGAAAAAATATACAACAAATTTAAAGAGCGTTTGGTGAATGCTTATGCACAATTAAAAATTGGTAACCCATTAAATGAAAAAATGCATGTGGGGCCAGTAATTGATACAGATGCTGTAAATAATTATCTAAATGCAGTTGCAAAATGTAAAGAAGAAGGTGGAAATTTTATTGTAGAACCAGGTGTGCTTAAAGGTAAAGGATACGAAAGTGGTTGCTATGTAAAACCATGTGTGGCTGAAGCAAAAAACAGTTTTGAAATTGTGCAGCACGAAACTTTTGTACCCATACTTTATATAATGAAATATAAAACAATGGAGCAGGCAATTGCATTGCAGAATGGCGTACCTCAAGGGCTTTCATCTTCTGTAATCACAAATAATTTGAGAGAAGCAGAATTGTTTTTATCGCAGGCGGGAAGCGATTGCGGAATAGCTAATGTAAATATTGGAACATCCGGTGCAGAAATTGGTGGTGCATTTGGCGGTGAAAAAGAAACTGGCGGTGGTAGAGAAAGCGGCAGCGATGCATGGAAAGTTTACATGCGCAGACAAACAAATACGATTAATTATACTGACAAATTACCATTGGCTCAGGGGATAAGATTTGATTTGTAACGCAAAATAAATTTAAAAACTTAAAGATATTTCGCCCCTTTTGCTAATTGCACTAGGGGCGAATAATTTGTATTACTTTATTCCTACTCACCCATTCCATCTTCACCAACAGTACCACTACTGTTTTTTAATAACTCATTTAATGTTGCAAGCTCTGCAGGTAAAAAATATTTCCATTTACCCGGTTCTATGCCTTTCAGGGTAAAGTTCATTATACGAGTTCTTTTTAAGGAAGTTACTTTAAAGCCAAGTGTTTCACACATGCGGCGTATCTGCCTGTTAAGTCCTTGTTTCAAAATAATACGAAAACGAGCATCTCCTTCTTGTTTTACAAAGCATGGTTTGGTAGTAGTATTTAAAATTCGCACACCACTACGCATAGCATTAATAAATTCATGGTCTATCTTTTTATCGGTAGTAACCATGTATTCTTTTTCATGACCATTACCTGCTCTAAGAATTTTATTTACAATGTCGCCATCGTTGGTTAAAAAAATTAATCCTTCTGAAAGCTTGTCGAGTCTACCTATGGGAAATATTCTTGTTTTATGGTTTACATAATCTACAATGTTTGATTTATCGCTTTGGTCAGTGGTGCAAGTAACGCCTTTGGGTTTATTAAGCATTATATAAACCGGTGCCGATTTCTTTTTTAAATTTTCGCCATCTACTTTAACAACATCACCTGGCTTTACACGGTTTCCTTTGTCAGCATCTTTTCCATTTATTGTTACACGGCATTCTTCAATGTATTTATCTGCTTCTCTCCTGCTGCAAAATCCGGTATCGCTTATATATTTATTGAGACTTATATCCATTTAATTATTATTGTTATTTAGGGCAAAGTTAGCCATTGGTTGGGTGTTATACTCAACAGCCTTCGCCCGTTTATTATCCACAGGTTGCACCCGTGTATTATCCATGGGCTGCACCCGTGGTTATTAAAGGGAAATCCCTTCGGGATTACTAGTGCATATCTGCCCCATATTCTATGGCATAATTAAAGTTCAATATATAACTGAAGATGAAAAATCGAATTTTTTTTTCATGGTCTAAACCTCACCCTTCGTAGGGCAAGGGGGCTGTCTATTGCACAATTAAAGCTAAATTCATTGCTGAAGATGAAACGTGCGACGCCAATGAAGATGCACATAGAACTAATGTCCAGAAAAACACAATTAAAAACATA
>JANPIF010000383.1:0-10597 GCA_031424845.1 Ferruginibacter sp. | reverse complement strand
GACTACAGACAACCGACGACAGACCAGATACGACATGTTACACACGTTGGCTGCTAATTTAACCTGTACTTGTTATGAATAAAATGTCTTGTTTGATAAAAACGTTTCTTTTTGTTAGATTTATATACTAAAACTAACAACATGAAAAAGATATTTATTTGTGCAACTGCAGCCATTATTATGGTTGCGTGCAACGACAATGCAGCTTCTAATTCTACTACTGTTTCCTCTACAGATACGTCTGTAAAAGAGGAACCAAAAACAGAAACAGTTACCACTCCTCCATTGGATAGTGCTACAATGATGAAAAACTGGGAGACATACATGACTCCATCAGATGCTCATAAAAAAATGGCAAGTTGGGATGGAAGCTGGAATGGTGATGTAACCATGTGGCAGGTACCTGATGCTCCGCCACAAACCAGTAAAAGCACCACAGTAAATAAAACGATTCTTGGTGGCAGGTATCAGGAATCTGTTCATACAGGAAATATGATGGGCATGTCTTTTGAAGGAAGAAGCATGATGGGTTACGATAATGCAAAAAAAGTTTTTACCAGTACCTGGATAGATAATATGGGTACCGGAATGATGATAATGGAAGGCCCGTGGGATGAGGCTACCAAAACAATTACGCTGAAAGGAAAAATGATTGATCCAAGTGCAGGCAATGCAACTGAATTAGATGTAAGAGAAACATACAAAATAATTGATGACAAAAACCATGTGATGGAAATGTTTTGCAATGGAAAAGATGGTAAAGAATTTAAAACAATGGAAATTAAGTTTACAAGAAAATAGTATTGAATTATTTTTTGAAGAGGCGGTATCAAAATTTTGAAGTGGATGTCATGTTGAGTTTGTCGAAACATTACTTCTACTTCAAAATTCAAAAGATTATCAATTTCGACAAGCTCAATCTGACAATCTTTTGAATTTTGATACAGCCTCTTTTTATACAATAAAATTAAAAAATGGAAATTATATATTGTTACGATGCCTATTGTGGATGGTGTTTTGGATTTAGCAATGTTATAAAAAAATTAGCGGAAGAATTTAAAACCATTATGCCTACAGAAGTGTTAAGTGGTGGAATGGTATTGCCTGAAAAACCAACCCATATAAGTGTTTCAGCAAATTATATTTTGGGTGCTTATAAAAATGTAGAAGAACTCACCGGCGTAAAATTTGGTGAAGATTATTTGTGGCATTTAAAAAACGCAGACGACAGCGACTGGCATCCTCACTCAGAAAAACCCGCTATAGCGATGTGTATTTTTAAAGAATTTTATCCTGATAGGGCGGTAGAATTTGCGGGTGACTTACAATATTCATTGTATGTAGAAGGTAGAGATTTAACGGACGATGAAGCCTATAGACATTTACTTGAAAAGTACAGCATACAACCAGAAATATTTTATGAAAAATTGAAAAGTGAGGAATACAAAGAAATGGCTTATTACGAATTTTCGCTGATGAAACAATTACAGGTTACAGGTTATCCATGTGTATTTGTGCAAACATCTGATACAAAATTTAATATGGTTGCACGGGGCTATACAGATTATGAAACATTAAAAGAAAGAATTAATAATGTGTTACAGGATGCAAACATGCTATAAAAAAAAAGCCATTTCAGAATATGAAATGGCTTTTAAAATATTTTATAATTATTAATTTTTTTCTTCTACAACCTTGGGTGCTCTCATAGCAGGTTCAATTTCATTTGTCCATTTATTTAATTGCGCCTCTGTTAAAATAACTTTTAATTTCGTATCTCTAACCCCTGCAATCCGCTGCATATTATCAGCAAAGCGCTCAGCATCTGTATTACCGGCTGCACGCATTTCTTCCTTAATTTTCATTTCTGTAGTGTAGTAATCTTCAAATACCTGATACACTTTTGCATCTTGGCCACCTGTTAAACTCAAATCAGTTTTAAGTTTAAAATATGTTTCTTTTGCATGAACGTGAGGTTTTTGATCTACAGCTTGTTGAGCCATAATGCTACCAGCGGTTGTAATAAATGCAAGTAAGGTTAAGAATAATTGCTTTTTCATTTTTCTGTTTTAATTTTTTATAAATATAGATTATTTTTCTTTCTTTTTTAAGTCTGAATTTGGTCTAACCATAATTTTATAAAACCCTGTATCAAAAATAGCTCTTTGTGGCGGAGTACATAAATTACGAATATCTTTTAAGTGTTGAAGCATGTTCATCTCCATATCTTTCTGTTGAGATGCAGCATATAAAGCTGCATTTTTTAGTGTACTGTCACTAAATTTATCAATGCCTATTTTCTTTAAATTATTTTGTTTACGCTCTCTAATTTCATCATACATCAATTTTGCCTGCGCACGCTGCCTACTTTTTACTGTATCAAATGCTACCAATTGCGCCGCACTAAATCCCACTTCGTTTTTTAAATAATTGCGCATAGTATTTTTTCTGTCATCAGTTTCAGGTTTTTTCCCTGTAAAAAATAATGAAAGGGTTACTATGTTTGCAATAAGCAACAAAGCAATCACAATTATGAATATTTTATTTGATGAGTTTTCTGTTTTCATTATGGTTCTTGGTTTTCAGTATCATACATAACCGACACATTTATGGCAAAATCATATTTTTGAGGCGTGATAGATTTTGTTATTCCTTCTCTTTCCAATAATTTTTTTCTATTGTTTATAGCTAAAATATTTACCGTTAAAACCAACAAAATAGCCACAGCAGCTACCATTGGTTTTTTTAAATAAAATGCAATTTTTGTCCAAATAGTTTCTGTGCCAGTATTATTTAAAGCAGCATTTATTCTGGTAAGTAAATATGGTTTTGGAGAGGCTTTTTCCATACCATCAATACTTGCCATAGTACTGTTGATGATATCATTCATTTTATCGCTCATACATATAATGGTTGATTATTTTTAAATAAAATGTTTTTCATAATAAGCTTTCAAATAGTTTCTTAAATTATTTTTTGCTCTTACCTGTAAAGACTCTGCTGCCTGTAATGAAATAGAAAGTATTTCTGCAATTTCGTTATTGGTAAGCCCTTCCACTTTGTGTAATAAAAAAGCCGTTTTTTGTTTATCAGGTAATTTTTTCATTGCTAAAAAAAGTACTCCTGCATCTTCTTTTTTGTCTAACGCCACACCTGGATGATAAAAATCCGGTTTTTCATCTACTTCTCTGTTCCCAAATACACGTTGTAATAAACCGCCCCGCTTTTGTCTGTTTTTTTGTTTCTCAAAATCCAGTGCTGTGGTAATTGTTATTCGGTAGATCCAGGTAGAAATTTTTGCATCTCTTCTAAAATCATCCAGCCCTTCATATACTTTTACAAAAACCTCCTGTGTTACATCTTCCGCATCTTCTTCATTTTGCACAATACCAAGAGCCGTATTATATACCATCTGCTGACGGGCATTTACAATATCAGCAAAATTTTCTTTACTGATTTGTTCATCCATAAATATGCTGTCATGCCCGTTCAAAAAAAATAGTGTTGTTAGCTCCTAAAGATAATTAAAACCCCGCAGGCCCACGGTGCATTCCTCTTTCTTCTCTATTTTCATTTCTACCCGTAGGTTTTGCAGCAACTCCAAAGTTTTTTAAATTATAAGTAAACGTCAATAAAAAATATTGTTGTAAAACGGTGTTTTGTGAATCAAATATTGAAGTTCCATCAACAACTCTAGAGATACTTTGGTTTTGTTTTAAAAGATCAAACACTGACAATTTTAATTCTCCCACCTGGTTCTTTAAAAACTTTTTACCTATTGCTGCATTCCACAAACTATAATTTTGATTGAAGCCTGCACTTAAACCTGAGTTAGCCTGATACGATACATCGTTTTGTACAAACCAACCTTTTTTACTTAATAAATTCACCTGTGCTCCTACTGCCTGGTTTACAGAATTATTGTCACCGCTACTACTTCCAGAAGTCTGGTTAAAATTTGCATTGTACGATAAATTAAAATCTACAAACTCATTTATGTTACTAGCTAATACAACACCGGTATTGTAGATAATGTTATTGGTTATAATGTTTACATTGTTTACAAGCCCAGGCAACCTGTTGTAAACAAAACCAGCATTCACATTCAGGTTTGTTTTAATGAACTTAAGCGGCATACTATAGGTAAAGAATGTACGTGCACTTCTATAACCATCTAGGTTTACAGGCTTTGACAATTGTGCTCCCTTTAGTAATGTAACACCATTTTGTAGAATCGAATCTTGAAGTTTAGATACAAAAGTAGCATTGGTAATATAATTGCCCGCAGTTTGCAAAAACAAATTTGCAAAAAAGCTTTTGCTGGTTTTTGAATTGGTGTAACTATACCTTGTAGCTACAAATTGCGTGAAGGACTGCTTTAGCGCAGCGTTTCCTGAACTAAAAAATAATGGATTGCTTTGGTTTACTACATCCTGTAACTGGTTTACAGAAGGAAAATTAGTAGATGTTCTGTAAAAAACCCTGATGTTTGATGCTGCAGATATTTTTTTACGCCACATTAAATTGGGTAAAATGTTAGAGAAAGACTGGTTAATGTTTGAAGTTGTCGGGAAAGTTCTATCGCTCTCTAATTTTGCGTTTTGAAAACTAACACCTACCGAAAACATGTTGTCTCTATCAGGTACTAATCTATATGTGATCCCTCCATTATTTGTAGTAATGGTATTATTAAATTTATTGGAAAGTGATTGGTCCAGAATTGAATATTTTTGCCCATCAAAACCAAAGGTTTGTTGGTCAGCATTGTTTTTTTGAATAGATGGGTTATAATCAAACTGCAACTGCGCTTTCTTACTTAACGGCTCGGTGTATGTAATGTTTCCTCCAACAGTATAACCATCACTTACGTTATCATAAAATTGATTTTGTAAGGTTGTAGTTATACCAGATGTTTTAAAGCTTCTATTATCTGCATCTATAATATTTTCAGAATTGTTTTTTGAAAAAGTAGTATTGAGACCGAAGGACATTGATCTGCCTCTTTTAGGAAAAGCATGGCGATAAAGTATATTGTTTCTAAGATTAAAGCCTGTTCTCTCATTAGTACTTTTTCCAATAGATGTATTGGTAGTGTCGTATACATCA
This sequence comes from Ferruginibacter sp., assembly GCA_031424845.1. Lineage (GTDB taxonomy): Bacteria > Bacteroidota > Bacteroidia > Chitinophagales > Chitinophagaceae > Ferruginibacter. The sequence goes on along the minus strand of JANPIF010000383.1, from coordinate 5,491 downwards.
CCACCGCCTCTTTCACCAAAATATCTCTTGTAATCAGAAAAAGAAGTACTGTTATTTTGCTGAAAATTTAAGCTTGGTATTATAAATAAAGTGTTATTGGAATCAATGTTATATTCCAATCTTAAATTGATTCTGTTATTAGTATTGTTAGTGACAGTATTGCTAGTTTGCTTGGTGAATATGCTCGTATCGGTTACTCCTAAAAACGACTCTAGCGTTGAAGTAGCAATATTTGTATTTCTACTTTGGTTGTAAAAATAACTTCCTGCTAGGGTAACTTTTTTACCATATTGGTTGCTGAAATTTAACCCTGCGGCATTTGTTCTGCTAATCCCATTTGATTGACCGACATTAAAGTCACCACCACCGCCACCATTCCAACGACCACCACCACCTTGCGGTGCGCCACCACCTCCTCTGTTACCACCGCCGCCACTGCTGGTAAGGCCTAGTAAATCCTGCGATGCAAAGTTTTGTTGGTTAATATTATTAAAATTTCCTACCAATGATAAACGTCTGTTGCCTTTAAAAAAGCTCACGTTACCACCTGCATTGTATCTTTCATCTGTGCCATAGCCGGCAAACACTCTACCGAATCTACCGTTCTTCAATCCTGCTTTGGTAACAACATTGATAGCTTTTGTAGAATTTCCATCATCTACACCTGAAAGACGGGCCTGATCGCTCAACCTATCAAAAACCTGTATTTTATCTACCACTTCTGATGGTAAGTTTTTTAGAGCGGCAGATGCATCGTCTCCAAAAAAATCTTTACCGTCAATGGTGACTTTTCTTACCGTTTCGCCCTGTGCAGTTACTGTACCGTCTTTGGCAACAGTGATACCAGGCATTTTTTTAATAAGGTCTTCAGTAGTTGCGTCTGGGTTTACTTTGTATTGGCTAGCACTGAACTGTGAAGTATCACCTTTTACTACAACCGCTGCAGCACGAGATACTACAGTAACGGTCGATAAATCTTTATCCTGCCTATCTAAATTGATGGTGGCTAATGTTCTTACAGTATCTTTTAATGTAATAAATGAAATGAATTCCTGATAATTAAGGGCATTAATAACAACGATAAAACTATCCGCTGATAGGTTGTTAATACTAAAATTACCATCAGCAGATGCAACGGTTTTTGTAACAACGGAAGAATCGAGTTGTTTTAGTAATGTAACTGTGGCAGAACCTACCGGTTTGCTATCTGTTCTGTCGTTTATTTTCCCATTAATACCTGCGGTTTGTGCAAGTGTAGCTGTAGAAACTGATAATAATAACAACGTAAAAACCAATAATGACTTCATATAATCTTTTTTCTTTGTAAACATTAGACGATATACATACCTGCAAACATGCGCACCAATTTTAATTTGTTTTTTGTTAAATAAGGCAAAGGTTAGCATTGGGTACAGTTTTTCGTTTTTTCTACCTTAAATTGCGATCCTAAATTTTCGTTTTATATGAGCTATAATAAAATAGTATCTGTAACCGGCCTCGGCGGTTTGTATGAGTTAGTATCTTCTAAAGCAGATGGCGGTATTGTGCGTTCTCTGGAAGATAAAACTGCAAAATTTGTAAGTAATCGTATTCATAGTTTTTCACATTTGGAAAGCATAGAAATATTTACTGTAAAAGATAATGTGAACCTTGCAGATATTTTTAAAGCTATGCAGGCAAGCAAAGAAGTAAAGCCAGATGCTAAAGCTGATACTAAAGCAGTAAAAGCATATTTTGAAAAGGTATATCCTGATATGGATTTTGAAAGAGTATATGCCAGCGATATGAAGAAAATGGTGAAGTGGTATGAAATACTAGAAAAATCGGGAATAGAAATTAAACTTACAGAACACAGCGAAGGCGAAGAAACTGCTGAAGGAGATGAAAAACCTGCGGTAGTTGCAGAGAAAAAAGCGACAACTAAAACAGCTACACCAAAAGCAGCAGCTATAAAAAGTGGCCCGGCAAAAAAGATAAATAGTCCGAGGAAGATGGCATAAGCCGCTTCTATCCGGCAGACGAAAGAGGCCCCTCCTAACCTCCCCCGAGGGGAGGGAAAGTCTGAGATGGATTGAGAGATGGATGCAAAATCCAGGGAACCTTGAAGGGGTTCATTTTTAGTAACCATGGGTGCAGCCCATGGGAACCGGCGGAGCCTCTATCTATTGCATAATAAAAGTTGAAAAAAGATATTCTGATAAAGGGCTGCAGGATGGGCAGTAGTAGCTGCCGCAATAATATACTATAAGGTATAAAAAATTTTGCTACGGCACTACTACAGACAGCCTGAGCAAATGCTCATCAATAATTCTCTGCTTGAAGCTCCCAAAAAAAATTTATCTACAATCTAATGTCTAACAATCTAACATTTAAATAATATGTATACAGCAGATATTAAAAAACTGGAAAGAAATTTTCTTCCGAAAGATTTTATTGTAACAGATTGGGCCACTTTAGAACCTTATTTTAAAACGCTTTTAGAAAGAGAAATAACAGATAAAGCAGGGCTTGAAAAATGGTTAGTAGATATGAGCGAACTGGAAGCTGCGGTAAATGAAGATGCCTGCTGGCGCCAGATAAAAATGACATGCGATAATGAAAACAAATCATTGGAAGATGCCTTTAATTTCTTTTGCATGGAGATACAACCGCAGATACAACCTTACAGCGATGCTTTAAATAAAAAATTATTGTCATCCCCATTTTTAAAAGAATTGGATGAAGATACTTACCATACTTACCTGCGCACTACCCAAAAAAGCATAGAGTTATTTAGAGAAGAAAATATACCGATACAAGCCGAAGTTGCTGTGCTGCAACAAAAGTATGGACAAATAACCGGCGCCATGATGGTTACAATAAATGGCGAAGATTTTACACTACAACAGGCTGCAAAGTTTTTAGAAAATGAGGATAGAACCCTTCGGGAAGATGTGTATAGAAAAATACAAACCCGTAGGTTGCAAGACAAAGAAAAACTGAATGAATTATATGATACATTAATTGGCCTACGCAATAAAGAAGCTATGAATGCAGGCTTTGATAATTACAGAGATTATCGATTTAAAGAGCTTGGCAGATTCGATTACACAAAAGAAGATTGCTATAATTTTCATGAGGCGGTGAAGCTTTATGTAATGCCTTTGGTAAATGATATTTATAAAAAGAAAAAAGAAAGGTTGGGGTTGGATACGCTTCGCCCATGGGATTTAGATGCAGAACCGGCAGGAACGAAACCGCTTCGCCCATTTAAAACCGGGGAAGAATTGTTGAATAAATCAGTAGAATGTTTTACAAAACTTCGTCCGTTTTTTGGTGAATGTTTGCAGCGTATGAAAGAGATGCAGCATTTGGATTTAGAAAGTAGAAAAGGCAAATCGCCAGGTGGATACAATTGTCCATTGGCAGAAAGTGGTGCACCTTTTATTTTTATGAATGCTGCCGGGCAAATGCATGATGTAACAACGATGGTACACGAAGGTGGGCATGCTGTACATTCTTTTTTAGCTCACCCATTAGCACTGAATGGTTTTAAAGAATACCCAATGGAAATTGCAGAAGTTGCAAGCATGGCCATGGAGCTTTTTAGTATGGACCATTGGGAAACTTTTTTTGATAATGCTGATGACCTTGCCAGAGCAAAAGAACACCAATTGGAAAGAGTAATCACCATATTTCCTTGGATTGCTATTATAGATAAATTTCAACATTGGGTATATGAACATGCTACCCATACACACGAAGAGCGGACAGCTGCATGGGTAAAAATTGTGGCAGAGTTTACTGATGATGTAATTGATTACAGCGGCCTTGAAGAATTTAGAAACAATGCATGGCAAAGACAATTGCATTTATATGAGGTACCTTTTTATTATATTGAATATGGTATAGCACAATTAGGTGCAATTGGTATGTGGATGCAATACAAACAAAATGCAGAAAAAGCGCTGGATAATTATTCTTACGCACTAAGCCTTGGAGGTACTAAAACTCTGCCTGAATTATATAAAGCTGCAGGCTTAGAATTTGATTTTAGTCCAGAGAAAATAAAAGTGCTAATGAATTTTGTGAAGGGAGAAATGTAAGAGAATTAAGAAATAGGAAAAGTGTTGGAATTGCCCGGTTTTAAAAAAGTTATTTATTTTTTGTAAATTGTATTTTCAAAATCTGCATTTAAAACATTATGAAACATTACATAAACCTGTCTGTACTCTTATTGCTTGTAATTGGTTTTACAGCTTGCAGTAAAAATGGACAGCCAGAGGCTGTTGGTGGAGAACTTCCAACACGATATATCATAATTAGTGATGGTGCATTTTCTCCTAAGCAAGATACAGCCGTAAATGGAACTTCTTTTACTTTCATAAACAGATCTGGTTCTGTAAAAGGAATTTACTCATTGGATAGTATGGTAATAAACAAACAGGGCATTGCTGATAACTCCTCTTACTTCTTTAAAAAAGATACAGTGGGCACTATTATTTTTCGCATGGCTGGCAAACCTTCTGCATCAGGCTCTATAACGTTAACACCATAAAATTTTTATTAATATTTGTTTAATAAACTCCTTTGCGGGAGTTTTTTATTTTTGTATATGCTTCAACAAATTGCACCATATTTTGGTTACCTCGCTTCGCTGTTTTTAATTATTGCACTACTGGTTAATGGCGATGTAAAATTTAGAATTTACAACATACTTGGTACCATATCTTTCATTATTTATGGAATCATTTTTAGTGCATGGCCTGTGTTGCTTACCAATGTAATTTTATTCTGCATAAATGTTTATTACCTAAGCAAACTATACGCACACAAAGAAAATTTTGAGCTGATAGAATTTAATGGAGAAGAAAAACTCGCCGTTAAGTTTTTACATTTTTATGGAGCAGATATTAAAACATATTTCCCTTACTTTAAAGAAGCGGAACTAAAAGGTAATTTAAACTTTGTTGTATTAAGAGACTTGGTTATTGCGAATGTTTTTAGTGCAAAAATTCTCCAAAATGGCGATGCGGTTGTGACACTAAATTATACAACAAAAAAATACAGAGATTTTAAAGTAGGGCAATATATTTTTGAAAAAGAGAGACAGTATCTAATTTCAAGAGGAATAAAAAGAATAGTATATAAAAGCGCAGAAAATAAGCGCCATATACATTATTTAAAAACGCTGGGGTTTGAAGAATATGAAAAAGGTTTTATGAAAGTAATTTAAGATGTTTGCTCACAGATTGTCACAGATTTTTCGGCCTTTTTCTTTTTAAATCTTCTAAATCTGTGAGCATATAAATGTTGTAGCACGCTTCGCTAAAATAATTTGGGATTTTTGCTCACAGATTGTCACAGATCTTTCGGTCTTTTTTCTGTTTAAATGTTCTAAATCTGTGAGCATATAAATGTTGTAGCACGCTTCGCTAAAATAATTTGGGATTTTTGCTCACAGATTGTCACAGATCTTTCGGTCTTTTTTCTGTTTAAATGTTCTAAATCT
>JANPIF010000382.1:0-14047 GCA_031424845.1 Ferruginibacter sp. | reverse complement strand
CCTGATTTCTAAATTATCTGTAAAGCTCCAATTACTTGATTACTAATTTTTTTGTTAGTTACATATGTTCAATAATTTTTGAATTATGTTATTTTCAAAAAAAGCATTACAAATATTAAATGAAGGCTCATGTGGCTTTGTATCTGCATTTCCGCTACATGCTGTTTAAAAATATAGGTATGTTTAAAATTTATTTTATACAAAAAAATAGTAAGAGATTTTCTCTTAAAATATTAGAACGCAAAAACTTTTTGCTTCAGTTTCTGTTATTAATTATTGTGTGTGAGTTGCCGCACGTTATTTTTTTTAAGAAGAAACTGCATGTTTTAAAAAGTTTTTTTGCTGCCTCTAAATTCCTAATCATCCAAAGAAAAAGATTGTTTTTTTCCAGTTCGTGAGTACCACTAATTGATCACAATAATTCAATATGAAAATATCAAAAATGGAACAATTTTAATCAATTAAAAAACTGTAAAATGAATCAATTTACTCAAAACTTAAAAAATGCGGAAGCATTTGATGTGGGTTTGAGAGGAACGATTAAACGCACCTTTATGATGCTGTTTTTTTTGTTTCTAACAACCGCTTCACTTTTCGCTTCGCATTTTCGTTACGGTCTTTTAACGGCTACTAGGTTATCGGAAACCAGTACGACCGTTACTTATCGTTTAAACTCTAACCAGTCTTGGGCACTTGGAGCAGGACCTGGCGAAACGAATGCGTTCTTCACAATTTCAGGAGGTAACTCCGGTTCGTTTAACTTAGTTCACACTTCAGTTGTGGACCCTTCTGGCGGCTGGGATAACAATTCCGGTAGCTATGTCTTGACACTTAATAAGTCTGCCACTTTTACAACAATTCGTTACGCATCTTGTTGTAAAATCTTTGGTACGAATAACTCTAGTGCAGGTTGGGATGAATATATGATCCTAAATACTAATGCGCCTGGCAATGCTCCTATATCAACCTTGCCGGCAATTGTAAATTTGCCAATTAATGTAGCTAGTGCTACATTTTCTATACCCGCAGCTGATTCAGATCCGGGTTCATCATTTACTTTTTCTGCAACTCCTATTGCTGGTCAAACTCAACCGAGTACTTTTGCTTTAAATTCAAGTACCGGACAGGCATCAATGAGCACCCTTGGAAGGTCAGTGGGGGAATTATTTAATGCAATGGTTGCAATTACGGATAATGATGGCAACCAAATTTTCTTAGATTTTTTAATTAGAATGGTAGGTACATCAGTACCGCCAGCTTTCGATTACGGAGTTACTCCATCAAATGGTGCTGTTTTCAATGTAGGACCTGGTCAAAACTTATCTTTCCCGATAAGAGCTACGGACGCAGATGCAGGCAGTACTGTTAGTTTATCAGTTTCAGGTTTATCTGGAACAATTACAACTTCAAATTTCAGCCCTGCTTTACCAGCAACTGGCAACCCTTCTAATACAACCTTTAGTTGGACGCCTACAGCGGGTGAACTTGGTTCAACGTATGTTTTAAATTTTATTGCTACTGATAACGTGGGTGTGCAAACAACCACATCTGTAACAATAAATGTCATTAATGCATTTCAGTGTAGTTACAATTCAAACGGTACCTTAACAGTACCTCCTGGTGTTACTTCAGGTACGTTTAAATTATGGGGTGCAGGTGGTGGCTCCGGTTTAACATCAGGCACTTCTGCTTCTGGCGGAGGTGGTGGTGGAGGCTACACTCAATATAATAGAATTAATTTAGTACCAGGAAGTACTTTCCCGGTTACCGTAGGTGCTGGCGGAGCTTCAGGTAGTAATGGCGGAGCTACACAAGTAGATGGCGCTAGTGCATCTGGCGGTTATGCAGGTGCAACAACAGGTAACGGTGGATTTGGCGGTGGCCAAACGAGCCCTTTTAATATCGTACCTGTGGGTGCAAATTATACATCCGGCTTCTCATTTAAAGGTGGTGATGGCGGCGCAGCTTCCAGCCCATTTGAATTAGGTGGTGGCGGTGGTGGTGCAAGTGCATCTGCAACGGCTAATGGAAATAATGGTACAACTTCATCTACCAGCAGTTCAACCGGCGGTGCAGGTGGTGCTACAAACGGTGGTAATGGTGGTAACCAAAACAGCAACGGTAACAACGGTACTGCTATTGGCGGTGGCGGTGGTGGTAGAGGCAGCGGTGCTTCTACAGTAGGTGGTAGTGGTGCAGGTGGTCAATTTGACGTAACCTGGAACTGCGGTACACTTACTTCTATCTCTTATCCATCTCCAACAGTGTGTAGTTATAGTACACCATTAATGGCTACTATTGTACCTGCAACATCTACCGGCGGTACATTTACTTCACCAACTTTAGGAACATTTTTAAATGGTGCAACCGGCGCTATCGCTCCAGGTGCGCCTCAGGGAACTCACGTAATCACTTACGGTTGGGCAGCTTTCTGTACATGCCCTGCGCAGAGTGTAACCTTTACATTAGTGATTGCTCCACAAGCAGTAGCAACAGGGTTTAGTTATAGTGGTACACCATTCTGCACAAATGCAGCAAATGGTTCTCCATCATTTACTACACTTTCTGGCGTTGCGGGAACTTATTCCTCTACAGCAGGATTAACTATAAATCCTACAACAGGTGTAATTACTCCTTCAACTTCTACACCTGGTACATATACAGTAACATACAATGTTCCTGCTAATGGAAACTGTAATGCGGTTACAGCAACTACATCTGTAACAATTACTGCCCTTCCAACAATTACAGGATTTGATTATCCGGGTGATAATACTTATTGTGCAGGAGAGGGTGTACAAACACCAACTTCTACAGTAACAAATCCTAATAACAATGCAGTTAGCTATAGTTCAACTACAGGCTTAACACTTAACACTACAACTGGTGCAATAGATCCTGCTACAAGTACAGCTGGTGTGTACGTTGTAACAATGACTATAGCTGCAGGTGGTGGATGTGCTGCGGTTACAGCTACTTCAACTGTTGAAATTTTGGCTCGCCCTACAGCAACAATAGCTTATACAGGTAATCCATTCTGTCAAACAGTTGCATCTACTATGCAACCGGTTGTTATTAGTGGCGTAACTGGTGGTCCATTAACAACAGTAGATTTCACTGCTGCACCAGCAGGTTTAACTATAAATAGCTCAACAGGTGCTATTAACTTAAACAGCACTCCTGGTACCTATACTGTAAAGTATAGATTCACAGGTTTAAATGGTTGCTTAGATAGTTCTTCTACTTCAGTTACTATCAAGCCTCGTCCTACTTCTACTATTAGTTACACAGGTGCAAATCCTATTTGCAGCAATGTTAGCCCTACAGTAAGTGGCAATGTTACTGCTGTTGGTCCTTGGACGTTAACTTTAAGTAACGGACAAACTGCAACTGGTACAGGTAATGGTCCTTGGAGCATAGTTATAAATGACTTAGATCCAGGAGAAACCAATACATATACTGTTACAGGTTTGATGGACGCTAATTGTGCAGGTGTTGCAGTTCCTGATATGCCAGGATCAGTAACTATCACTAAGCGTACTATCACCTCTGGTAGCATTCCTACTGCAGCAAACGTAAAAGTTTGCGAAGGTCAGGCTGCAAGTGTTAATGTAACGCTTACAAGCCCTGCTAACAATTGTGCACCTAATCCACAATTTAGCGGTGTGTTTAAAATTGAAAAATGGAATGGTGCAGCGTGGGTTTTCCAACAAAATTATCCTTGGACAATAACTGTTGGACCTTCTACAACATCTATTCCTGCTGCAATTTCTATTCCTTCATCTGTTTTAATCAACAACGGTTCTACAACTTTACAATACAGAGTAAGTTGGGTATCATTGGTTGATTGTAACGGTTGTGCTGCAGATCCATTAACAGGTTCTGTAGTAGTAGAAGTTGTACCTTCTCCATTGATCACTGTTAGTGCTGGTCCTACAGGTAATGTATGTCCGGGTACTAATATTATATATGACATTTTTCAAGCAGCTGGTAGTACAATCATAGGAGCTACATTCAATTGGGTTGCAACAGATGCACAAGGAAATGTTTTAGGCGGTGCCGATAATGTTTCATTTGGTAATGGTGCTATCAATACCAATTTAGGATTAAGCTGTCCTTACAATAATGTTATTACATTCACTATAACACCATTAAATCCAAACTGCTGTAATTGTTTAGGTATTCCTATTACACGTACAGTAGCAGTAAGAGATATCATTGCTCCTACATGGACAACTGGTGCAACCGCTTTAAACCAAACATTACAATGCAGCAATACTGCAGGAATAGCAGCCGCTCAGGCATTGTTCCCTGTAGCAACTGATAATTGTGATAATAACGTAACAAACATTGTAAAAGTTTCAGGTGCATTTGTACCAAGTGCAACTTGCCCACAAGCAGGTACTTATACAAATACTTGGACTGTTACTGATGATTGTGGAAATGTAAGTGCAGTATTTACTCAGGTAATTACCATTGTAGATACGCAGGCTCCAACATGGACAACTGCTCCTACAGCACTTAACCAAACATTGCAGTGCAGCAATACTGCAGGAATAGCAGCCGCTCAGGCATTGTTCCCTGTAGCATCTGATAACTGTGATGCTAATGTAACAAACATTGTGAAGGTATCCGGTGCTTTTGTAGCAAGTGCAACTTGCCCACAAGCAGGTACTTATACTAATACATGGACTGTTGCTGATGATTGTGGAAATGTAAGTGCAGTATTTACTCAGGTAATTACTATTATAGATACACAAGCTCCTACATGGACAACTGCTCCTACAGCACTTAACCAAACATTACAGTGCAGCAATACTGCAGGAATAGCAGCTGCTCAAGCTTTATTCCCGGTAGCATCTGATAACTGTGATGCTAATGTTACAAACCTTGTAAAAGTATCTGGTGCGTTTGTACCAAGCCAAGCTTGTCCACAAGCGGGTACATTTACTAATACATGGACTGTTGCTGATGATTGTGGAAATGTAAGTACCGTGTTTACACAGGTAATTACAATAATAGATACACAGGCTCCTACTTGGGTAACTGCTCCTACAGCGCTTAACCAAACATTACAGTGCAGCAATACTGCAGGCATAGCAGCCGCTCAGGCATTGTTCCCTGTAGCAGTTGATAACTGTGATGCCAATGTAACAAACATTGTGAAAGTATCTGGCGCTTTTGTAGCAAGTCCAACTTGCCCACAAGCAGGTACGTTTACAAACACTTGGACAGTAAGAGATGATTGTCAAAATTTAAGTACTGTATTTACACAGGTAATTACAGTAATTGACAATACAGCTCCTGTACTTACAGGTGTGTTCCCTTCAGGTGCTATCGAAATAAATGGTTGTATTGGTAGTGCGCCGGTTGGTCCAACTGCTGCTGCTATTGCATTATTATATACTGATAATTGCGGTACTGTAACAGTAACTAAATCTGGTACACCAACAGGTAATAACTGTTCATGGAGTGTTACCTATACTTATCTTGTAAAAGATAATTGTGGTAATACAGTTGTGCCATCTCCAACTATCACTTATAGTGGTGGTGACGTAAGCGCTCCTGTATTTACAAACGTTATAGATACACAAATAATAAACACAGGTGCAGGTGCAAACTGCAGTGGAATAATGCCTGATTACAGATCATTAGCAAATGTTACTGATTGTGGCACGTTCACACTAGAGCAATTAGCGCCAAATGCGCCTGGTACTATGGTATTTGGATTTAATGGATTTAGAAATGTTGTTATCAGAGCAACAGATGCTTGTGGTAATGTAAGTACAACTACTTTTGTTGTTGCGTTGAAAGACTTAACAGCTCCGGTTGCACTTTGTAAACCATACACTGTTATCTTAAATGCAGCGGGTACAGGTTCAATTGTTTTAGCTAACATCAATAATGGTAGTTTCGATAATTGTACTCCTACTTCTCAATTAGTATTTGGTATTAGCCAAACTAACTTTACCTGTGCAAACGTAGGTACTAACAATGTAATATTAACTGTTACAGATCTTTGCAACAATGTAAGTACTTGTACTGCAGTTGTTACAGTTGTAGATAATACTGCTCCTGTTATAAGCTGCTTTGGAGATACTACTATTAACAAAGATGCTAATTGTACTTACACAATGCCTGATTTAACCTTCAGAGTAAACAAAGCAGATGCTTGTGGTTTTAACAGCAACAGCGTTACGCAAAGCATACCTGTAGGTTCAATCTTTGGTGCATCTGTTACCTCTATACCAGTTACTTTAACTGTAACTGATAAAAATGGTAACTCATCAAATTGTACTTTCACTATTAATTTTGCAGACGTTACACCACCGGTAATTAGTGGTTGTCCGCAAAATATTACAGTATTTACAGGTTTAGGCAATACAACTTGCAGCCAAACAGCTACTTGGACTCCTCCAACTGCTACTGATGCTTGTATCCATTGCTGTACTACACAATCTATTACAGGAAACTTTGCACCAGGTGCTACTTTCCCGGTAGGTGTTACAACAGTAACTTATACAGCAACAGACGTTTCAGGTAATACTTCTACATGTAGCTTTACTGTTACTGTAGTAGATAATACTAAACCAATAATTGCTGGTTGCCCTGCTAATATTACAGTTAACACAGGTGCAGGCAGAACAACTTGTGACCAGGTAGCTACTTGGACTGAGCCAACTGCAACCGACAATTGTACAGCAGCCGGAAGTTTGGTTAGATTTAGAAGCCATGCTCCTGGTTCAGTATTCCCTGTAGGTGTTACAAATGTTAAATATGCATTTAGAGATGCAGCAGGTAATACATCTGATACTTGTAGATTTACGGTAACAGTTATTGATAATACAGTTCCTGTATTTACATCTTGCCCTTCAAATATTGTTAACCCACCAATCAATACAGCAGGTTGTTTAGCTACTGTAGCTACACCAAACCCAACGTTTACTGATAACTGTGGTGTTACCAAATTAACATGGGCAATAACAGGAGCAGGTATTACACCGGCTGCTACGTCGCCTACTACCGGTATTAATTACCTTGGTACACGTACATTTAACTTTGGTGTAACCACAGTTACATATACAGCTACAGATGCAGCAGGAAACACTGCTACATGTACTTATACAGTATCGGTTACAAGACCATTGACAGCTTCAATAGCAGGTACAAGTACAGTATTGCAAAACGCAAATACAACTTCTACTATAGGCTTTACATCTAGGTTTGGAACAGCTCCTTATACCATTGTTTATTCAACAACTACAGGAGGTTTCCCAAGCGCAGGTACGCATACGATCATCACTACCAATGCTAACTCTAGCACAATTGGTGGCGATAATAATTGGTTGCTGACTACAATTCCGCAATCAAATGCTACTCCCGGTGTTTACACTTATACTTTATTAAGTGTTACAGATTTCTACGGTTGTGTAGTTACACCAAATACTACTGCTGTAGTTACGGTGATTAATACAGATTACCCAGCACCGGATCTTACACCAAGTGTTGCTAGTATGGGTTCTTTACTTGTACAACCAGCATCAACTTCTCTAGGATATATTGATCTTTATAATGTGGCTCCAAATCCAACAACTGGTGCTATTTCATTAGAGGTTTATAATCCGGCAAACTTTAATCTTGTAATAGGATCTACCACTACAAGTATTGGAACTAATGTTGTAAACAATAATGATTTTAACATTGTTGCTTACCCAGGCATTGGATATCTGATTACTAGTAAACCAGGGGTAGTGATTAGTGCAGATGCAGGTTTGAAAATAGGATTCCAGTTGGTAGCAACAGGTAATAACCAAACTAAGGGTAAACTTGGAATTGTATTGGTTAACAAAACAGGTGGTGTGGTTACGGTTGTCGGAGATAACAATAACTCCAATAACAGTGGCGCTGAAACCTATTCAATTATCAATTAAAACGACTAAATATGAAACGAATAATTTTTATGATGAGTTTGGTTGTCGGTTTAACTACTCAATTATCAGCTCAGTCTTTTCCATGTGATATCACATCATCTGGAGTTCAACTCAAAAGTGCCTTAGGTGCTCCAATTTCTCATCTGTTTGCAACAGGTGCACCAGGTATTGTCAATTTTGTTCTTTCCAACCAAGGAGTAGGTCAATCAAATGGCGATGCGTGTGCTTATGCAGTTGGGAAAGTGAGGGTTACTGTTAGTTTTCCAACACCCGCTTATGCCAGTTATTTCTTTAGATATGGTGGAAGTAGCAATACTTTCTCTACACCTAAATATGATTGGACATATGATCCTACAAATGGAAAATTATCAGGCGTAAATACTGCTCCCATTTCTACAGGTTTTTCAGGGGCGGAAATTGTAGATGTTCCAATTGCAGGTGTTGCGGCAGGTACTTCTCTTTTGCCTGTTACAATGCAGATTATTCAATCAGCAAGTGGTGACAATACAAACAACAATGCGTTTGATCTTCCAATTACTGTTCTTGCAGGATCAGGAGGTGTTTTACCTGTTACTTTAACCTCAATAGATGGGTTAAGTGATAAGTGTAATGCACAAGTTAAATGGAGTACCAGCAATGAAACAAACTTAAGTAAGTTTGAAATGGAAGTCAGCAAAAATGGTGTTGACTTTGAAAGAGCAGGTACGGTAAAACCATCTAGCTCAAATGCAGGTAACTATCAATTTAATACTACACAGAGTAGCGGAAAATCTTATTACAGGTTAAAAATAATAGACAAAGACGGGTCTGTTACCTATAGTAAAGTAGTACCTATCTCTACAAGCTGTAGCGATAAAATTGTAAAAGTTTTCCCTAACCCGGTTAAACTTGATCAGTTATTAAGTGTAAATATCTCCGGCTACGATGCTAGCGTAAAAGGAGATTTATATTCTTCCACAGGGCAATTTGTTAAAACCTACGTTCTTAAAAACGGCGCTAACAATTTATCTGTAGAGAATTTAGCCCAGGGGTTTTATACCTTAAGGGTGTCTGAAAATGGCTCTGTTACAGAAACATTTAAATTAAATGTTTTACAGTAACATCTAAGTCAGATCACATTTTAAAAAAACCCTCCAGGTAACTGGAGGGTTTTTTTTGTATGCATTTTTGTCATATTTAAAATAAAAAATTAAAATAAATGTGTGAATAATGGAATGTTTTTTTTTATGCTTACACAAATACTTAAAACTTCAAACTTATAGTTGTTATTCTATAAAAAATAAGAGTTTATTATATTGATTAATAAAATTATATGAATTAGTTGTGAGATATACTCTTAGGAATTTATAAATAATTTATTTCAAAGTTATCCACATTTTAAGTTCACAAAAACCATTTTCTATTTTATTCATCCACTTTTTAGTTTTTGGTGAAAAGTTTTAACTTATTATTACACCACGAAATTTTTTCTATAAGCAATTATGAATCAATTTCTTTTTAATCGTAACCCTATTACTATTAAAATTTTGCCGGTTTTTATTCACTCTTTTGATTAAGAGTGTTTGAATGCCAAAATGACAAAATTAACCAAATCCTCCTATTACCGCCAATTAGGTTTTGACCATTAGTGTAACTGCTTAATCTGTCAAAATTCATAGTATTAAATTTTTGCACTTATTAAAATAAGTGACCCTATATAGCTATGCCCCAAAGGCAGACCTAAGAACATATGAAAACAACTGTATTGAATTTATTTAAGGCGAAAAGACTTTCATTTTCAAATAACGCTATCCTGCATTTTACTATGCCGGATATTTTAATATAACCAAAAAATACATTTATTAGGAATTTTAAATATTAAAATATGAAACTAAATACACTTTTTTTTATCGGCATCTTATTTATCTCTGCAATCCCAAAATATGTTTCAGCGCAAACCAGTATAAAAGAAACCTATTTTAAGCATTGGACAAGATCCATTGAAACTAAAGACCATGTTGATATAAACTATAGAATAATACAATGTGGCATGAGTAGTCCACAACTGCATCTACAGATATACAATGAAAGCAAAATAGATCAGACTCTTAAATTTCAGGTTATTATTTCTGCAGAAAACGGTCAATCATTTACTTCTGAAGTATCAATAGACACTAAAAAAGCATCTTCCTATGTGGCTTGGTGCGATTCAGATTCATCAACCGACAAACTGAAAATTACTATACCTGAAGGATATAAGCCCGCCGATGTTTCAGTGAAAATAGCTTTGCTTAATACGATAAAATAACAAAATAAAACTTTACGCTTACACAAAACTTCTCTGTTATGGATTTTAGTTCTACACAAAAATCAAATTTTACATTCCTTTCTTTTCAAATTTTAAATTCATTAAATATGAGTAATCTTAAAAAAAGTATTACAAAATCTTTAATGTTTTTTGTTATTTGTATGGGTTTAGTGCATGAAGTACAAGCCCAGTTGCCAACAACTATACCAGGTAAAACTGTTCGTGTGCATGCAACAGGTGGAGTATTAGCTGGACAAGATTTATTAGGTATTGCAGGAGATCCAACATTGGTTGATCCTAATGTTTATGTTGCAACTAGTAATACTACTGCCAGTTTTGAATTATATAAAATAACAGCAGCAGGAGTGGCAAGTTTAATTAATTCTTACGCAATTAACTGGAATGGAAAAGTGCAAATAGTATATAGAGCGGGAAATATTTATACTATGGATGGAAATGGAACTGCTTATAAAATTAATGTGGTTTCAGGAGTTATGACTGTTTATGGGTCTATTCCAACAACGCTTTATTTCTATGGATTAGATTTTGATAATGTAGGAAACTTAATTATTTCCCCGGAAAGCCTTACTGAATTTTTTAAAATTCCGGCAGGCGGGGGTACAGGGTTTGCCATTGGAAATTTATCGGCTAATGCTACAAATGGCAATCATGGCGATGCTTTTGGTATACAGCCAAATGGCAATTATGTAGTCTACGAAGATTGCGGTGGTCAAAACCATTTTAGTATTAATACCGCAGGACATGTAGATGGTCAGCCTTATCCAAATTTAGCTTGGATAGGTACAACAAATATTTTTAATGCTGGTTTAAGCCAAAATGATTGCGGATATTCTGATGGGGCTATCGACCCTATTAATGGTGATGTTTATAGTCATATTGCAAATTTTGGTTCTGGCAATCAAAAAATACTCTATACGGCTGCTAATGGTGGGGCAACTACTCAGTTTGTTGCTGGTAATGCAGGTATAACAGATATAAATTTTGGTAAAGCAAGTTCTGGATCAGGCCGCTCATTATATTATGTAAATAGAAATGATTATTCAGTTTATGAAGTTACTGGATTTTTGGCAGGAAGCATATCTGGTACAACTGCAGTTTGTATTAACTCTTCACCAGAACCCAGAATATTATTTACAGGAGCTGGCGGAACAGCTCCATATACCTTTACCTATAATATAAATGGAGGTGGTTCTCAAATAGTGACTACCATCACTGGCGATACGGTTTCAGTCTCAGCCCCAACTTCATCGGCAGGTAGTTTTAGTTATAACTTAACCAATGTTGCAGATGGGACTACATCTAACGTTGCAAGTGGATCAGCCGTTATTACGGTTAATCCCACACCAAACGCAGTAGCAACACCATCTGCACAAACAATCTGTACAGGTGCTGCTATTACGCAAATAGTATTAACAGGAAATGTAAGTGGCACTGTTTATAACTGGACAAGAAATAATACAGCAACAGTAACAGGAATTGCAGCAAGCGGTTCAGGAGATATTAGCGGTTCATTAACCAATACTACAAATGCACCTGTAACAGTGACTTTCACTATTACTCCAAGCTATACCAATGCAGGATCAACGTGTACCGGTACGCCAATAACAGCAACAGTTGTCGTGAACCCTAATGCGAATGCCGGAACAGTAAGTGGAACTTCTCCATTATGTATTTCATATACTGCCGGATATACCAGCACTGGTGATGTAGGTGGTACATGGAGTAGCTCAATGCCAACTATAGCTTCTGTAAATCCTTCAACAGGAGTTGTTACAGCATTAGCAGCAGGTACAACAAACATTATTTATACAGTCACTTCAGGATGTAATCCACCTGCAAGTGCAATGCAAGCATTAACGGTAAATCCGAATGCGAATGCCGGGACAATAAGTGGAACATCTCCATTATGTACTGGAGGTACTGCGACATATGCAAGCAACGGTGATGCAGGTGGTACATGGAGTAGTTCAATGCCAACTGTGGCTTCTGTAGATCTATCAACAGGGATTGTTACCGCATTAGCAGCAGGTACAACTAATATTACATATACTTTGAGCAGTGGTTGTGGTTCGCCTGTTTCTTCATTTAAGGTATTAACTGTTAACCCAACGCCCGATGTAGATCAACCTGCTAATCAAGTTGTTTGTAACAATGCAACAACTACAGCAGTAAACTTTACAGGTACTGTTGCAAATACAAATTTTACATGGACAAACGATAAAACTTCTATAGGCCTTGCAGCAAGTGGTACAGGTAACATTGCTAGCTTTACAGCAACGAACGTAACTAATGCACCCGTAGTAGCAACCATTACGGTAACACCCATAACATCAGGATCACAAACATATAATTTCAATGGTAGTCTACAAGGATGGACATCTGCTTTAGCGGGAATAAACTGCCAAAATAATAATTTTACTCAAAACACTTGGGGATTAAGGGCTAATGCTTTTGCCGGTTCTAATAGCATTGGTGTAACAACCATTGGTGGTGAGCACAGCTATATAATGTCGCCAATATTAACTTTTACTGGAGGCAGTAAAACGATAACTTTTAAATCTTTTTCTAATAATGAAGCTGGCTATCCATGTAATCATGACGTGGAGTTCATTGAAATTTCCACCAATGGGGGGACAACATGGACTACACTTAATGGAGGTAGTATAACCAATTTAAATAATGTTAGCAATGATGCCCAGTGGCGGACAATTACTATACCGGTGACTACAACAGCCACAGGCAATGGCAGGATAAGATTCCGCTACGATACAGGAGATGGATGCTGCGGAGGAAGTGGTACTAATAATGGATGGTATATAGACGATGTTGTAATCACCGACATTGGCGGCGGTACCTGCCAAGGCCCTTCAAAGACTTTCACATACACAGTTAACCCAACACCAAACGCTGTAGCAACACCATCTACCCAAACCATCTGCGCAGGTTCTGCCATTACAACAATAGCATTTACAGGAAATACAACAGGAACTGTTTATGATTGGACAAGAGATAATAACTCCGTTACAGGAATTGCCGCAAGTGGCACAGGGGATATCAGTGGTTCTTTAACCAATACAACAGCTGCTCCGGTAACAGTAACCTTTACCATTACACCGAGCTATACCAATGCAGGTTCAACTTGTACGGGTACCCCAATAACTGCAACGGTTGTTGTTAACCCAACACCAAACGCTGTAGCAACACCATCTGCACAAACAATTTGTTCAGGTGCTGCCATTACAACAATAGCATTTACAGGAAATACAACCGGAACAGTTTTTAACTGGACAAGAGATAACAATACCGTAACAGGAATTGCAGCTAGCGGTTCAGGAGATATCAGTGGTTCATTAACCAATACAACAGCTACTCCCGTAACTGTAACTTTTACCATTATACCGAGCTATACCAATGCAGGTTCAACTTGTACAGGTACACCAATAACTGCAACGGTTGTGGTTAACCCAACACCAAACGCAGTAGCAACGCCATCTGCACAAACAATATGTACTGGTGCTGCCATTACAACAATAGCATTATCTGGAAATACAACAGGTACTGTTTATAACTGGACAAGAGATAATAATACAATAACAGGAATTGCAGCAAGCGGTTCAGGAGATATAAGTGGTTCATTAACCAATACAACGAATGCTCCGGTAACAGTTACCTTTACCATTACACCGAGCTATACCAATGCAGGAACAACCTGTACAGGTACGCCAATTACAGCAACGGTAACAGTAAATCCTACTCCACAGGTTAATGCCATTACCAACCAAACTTTATTGTGTAACCAAACGCCTTC
>JANPIF010000381.1:0-3601 GCA_031424845.1 Ferruginibacter sp. | reverse complement strand
AACGTAGCAACCGGCGATGCTCTTACCAAAACATCTATGGTTGTATCTTTTTGGCAAACTCCATTAAAGCCAGAGTATGCAAAATATCTAACCTTATAAAGCCTATCAACCTGCAGGTTTGGATAATTGTGTGTGTAAATTTTATTAGGTGTAGGTGAATTATCCTGGTCAAAAACAGTTGGTGCTCCCACATAATCCCAATAAATATCAGTTCTTATTAAGCCACCCACATTTACAATACTGTTTTCTCGTATTTGCACCGGACGGTTAGAGCAAAGATTGTTTGCATTTAATGTAGTAAAAGCCGCACGGGTCACTTCTCCATTAATAAAAAATTGTTGGATGGTGGTATCCTTACAACCGCTGTTGGTTGTTACAATAAGGGTGACTGTTTTTTGCCCTACTGCAGCATACGCATGTGTAGGATTTTGAAAGGTTGGTCCACTACCCGCAAAAATGGGTGAGCCATCACCAAAATCCCATTCCCAGAAAACGATGGAAGCGCCCACACCTGCAACTGTACTGGTATCGGTAAACTGTGCCAATGCATCTGCAAGACATGCTCCCGGGTTAATAAAGCCGGCAACAGGCTTACTGAAAATAGTAACTGGCAATGTAAATAAATCACTCACACATCCATTATCGGATATCGTTTTAAAAGTAATAATTTTTACACCTGCGGTGGGATAAGTTAATGTAAAAGGATTTCCGTTTGTTCGTATTTGTGGCCCTGTACCATCTCCATAATCCCACACCCACGATGTTACTGTACCTGTTGGTGTAATACCAAATGCAGGATTTATCAAAACAGATTTTTCAGCACAATACGGACCTACAGTTGTAAAGCTCGCAGTAGGTTTTGGGTGAACAATAACTTGGGTAGAAGAAGTTTGGGGTTGAACACATGCGCCCGTACTCGATTCAGTAACGCTCACAAGTGTATATGTAAATGTACCTGCTGTAGTAGTTGAAACAGGTACTGTTACAGAATTGCCAACTGTCGTAGACACTGTAAATGGACTGCCATTTAAAGTATAAGCAAATGTGTAAGGTGCTTGTCCTCCAGTGGCAGTAAATGTAATATTAGGAGATGGTGAAGCTTGGCAAACCGTTGCAGCGTTTGTCGCAATAGCTGCTGAAGCTAATTGTTTAACGATAACAGTTGCTGTAGTATTAGTATAGGTTCTTACGCATTGGGTAGTAGAAGCATCTTTCACCTGAGTTAATGCATAAACATAATTACCTGGAGTTGCAGTTGGTACATTTACTGTTACACTATTTCCTGTAGTTGTTGTTACAGTAAGTGGAGCACCGCCATTTATTGTATAAGTAAATGTATAGGGAGCAGTTGCATTAGCGCCAGTAAAAGTTATAGAAGGTGAAGTACTGTTTTGGCAAACTGTAGCTGTACCAGAAATTGTAGCTGTAGGCACAGGGTTAATGATTACAGTAACAGAACTTCCAGAAATTGGTGTTAAACATAAAATGGGCCCAGTATTTTTTACACTTAATAGATTGTAAACAAAAGTGCCGGTTGTAACCATTGGCACCGGTAGGGTGACTGAGTTTGATGTAGCACCTGTACTGATTATTTGGGTGGCTCCCCCATTAATATTATACGTAAATGTAAATGGTGAATTTCCGTTTGATCCTGTAAAAGTGATAATTGGAGCAGGAGCGTTTTGACAAACAGTTGCATTTCCTGTAATAGTAGCAGTAGATGTTGCTTGTATGGTTACCGTGGCGGTATTTGCTGTAGTATAGGTTTGAGTGCACAACGTTGAAGATGCATCGGTAACTGAAAGCAGTGTATAATTAAATGTACCTACCAAATTTGTTGGAGCAGCAACAGTTACGCTATTACCAGTTGTAGTTGTTATGGTTTGATTAGGTCCGCCATTAATATTATACGTAAAAGTATAAGGGGCCAACGCATTGGCACCTGTAAAAGTTATATTAGGTGATGTGGTGTTTTGGCAGACAATAGTTGTTCCACCAATAGTAGCAGAAGGTACAGGATTTATAATAATAGTAGCTGATGCCCCAGTTATTGGAGTAAGACAAGTAATTGTTCCTGTATTTTGAACACTGATAAGGTTATAAATGAAAGTGCCCGTAGTTGTCATTGGAACAGGCAACGTTACAGAGTTGGATGAAGCACTTGTACTTATTGTTTGAGTTGCTCCTCCATTAATATTATATTGAAAAGTAAATGGTGCATTTCCATTTGCACCAGTAAAAGTAATAATAGGGGCAGCAGCATTTTGACAAACAGTTGCAGAACCAGCAATGATAGCTGTAGATGTAGCCTGAACTGTTACCGTGGCTGTGCCTGTTTGTATTTGAGTACAAAGAGTAGAACTGGCATCAACAACAGAAAGTAAATTGTAATTAGTTACCCCTACTGTTGCAGTTGAAGAAGGCAAAGTAACGCTATTACCTGTTGTAGTGGTAATTGTTTGAGTAGTTCCGCCATTGATGTTATAGCTAAAAGTGTAGGGAGCTTGACCGTTTGCTCCTGTAAATGTAATATTAGGATCAGTGGTTCCCTGGCATACAGTAGTTGTACCACTAATAGTAGCGGTAGGCAATGGGTTTACAGTTACGGTTGCTGTTTGCCCGGTTAAAAAGTTAGTACAAAAAGTAGCATTAGGATTTTCTATACTGGTTATGTTATAAGTAAAGGTTCCTGCTGTGGAAGTAGGAACCGGCAAAGTATTTAATAACGTACTTGTAATAATAGGAGTTTGGGCCACTGCAGGTCCACCATTTGTTGAAAGCGTATAATTTATTTTATAAGGCGGCAAACCACCTGTAATTGTAAAACTAAGATTTGGTTGTGGAGTAGAATTTTGGCAAACGGCGGTTGTACCGGTCAGGGTTACGTTTACAAGATTGGGTACGTTGATTGTTTTGGAAGCCTGGCTGCTAAAACATCCAACGGTAGTAGTAGTAATTAACGTTACCGTGTGCGGGCCCGGAGTAGAAAAAATATGAACCGGGTTTTGTAACGTAGATGTATTGGCCGCACCACTTCCTGGGTCACCAAAATCCCATGCCCACCGGTAGTTAGGTTTTACAGTAATTGTAGTATCATTGAATTGAACAGGCTCAGCAACACATCCTGGTTGGTTATTTGTAAACCCGGCATTTGGAGGATCAAATACACCCAACTCAAAGTCTATATCCTGTGCTGTTCCACACTGTGTAGCTCCTGTGTTATAAGCAGTGATTGTAACTGGAAACAAACCTGCAGTGGGAAATGTATAAATGCTAGGTAAAGAATACCAATAAATCATTCTTCCATTTACCAAAGTTGTGGAATCTGGACCTCCCGGTCCTGGTATACAGGATGAGTAATAAATCTTTGGATTTGTAGGTGTAGGCGGACCAGGTAAATTACTTAAATTCCATTGGATTGAATCTGCACAATATGGAAGAGAAACCTTGAATTTAAATGGTGAGTTTGTACATATAGATGGTGAGGCCTCAATGCCAAATTGAGACTGAACGCTGATTTGTTGAAACAGATCTTTTAGGTTTGTACCGGCAGAATATCCGTATGATTCTGCACCTCCAAAACCATATGCTATAGCATTAA
>JANPIF010000380.1:0-4998 GCA_031424845.1 Ferruginibacter sp. | reverse complement strand
TCATTCAAATAGGCTGCCACAAGTGCAACAAGTTTTTTTTTGCCATCCCAAATATGTTGTATGTCTAGAGTTTGGGCATCTGCAATTTCCGTGTAATCTACTTTATATCCGTTTTTTTCTAAAAAAATGGTAGCTTCTTTTTTAATAGAGTCAAGTTCTCCCGGTTCAATAGAATTCTTTATCATATTCAATGATTCAATAATTGTAAGGGCCTGTTGTCTTTCCTCACTATTTAAACGCATATTTCTGCTGCTCATGGCAAGTCCGTCAATCTCTCTGATAGTGTCACAAATATGAAGTGTAATTTTATAATTTTTCTTTACAATCATTCTTTTTATAACCATACATTGTTGATAGTCTTTTCTACCAAGGTATAAATCAGTTGGTTTAACTGCCTTCAATAATTTATCTACAATCATACAAACACCTTGAAAATGCCCGGGTCTGAAACTACCTTCTAATATTTGTTCTAATCTACCCAAATCATACTGTTCAATTTCCTCTCCAGGAGGATACATTTCTTCTATTGATGGAAGAAATAAGATATCACAAGCTGCCTGTTCTAATGTGTCAATATCTTTATCTAATGTTTTGGGATATTTTTGTAAATCAATAATATTATTAAACTGAGTTGGGTTTACGAAAATGCTGCAAACTGTAATTAAGTTTTCAGATTTTGATTTGTTTACCAAGGAAATGTGTCCTTCATGTAATGCTCCCATTGTTGGAACAAATCCAATACTTCCCTTAAAAGTTTTAAGAACATTCTCAACATCTTTTATATATTTTAATAGTGTCATATCCTTTAAATTACAAGCTCAAATGCCTATAAACGCTATAAGTCAATAATTTTTGCTACTTTTGCAGCCGTTTCAAAAAATTTCTTTTGCACTTAATATCTGTTCAACAATGTCTACAAAGAAAAGGATTTTATTTATTGCCAACGAAATGTCTCCTTATGTAGATGTTACTTCGTTTGCAGATATTGTAAACAAACTAGCTGTACTTTCCAACGATAATAATATGGAAGTGAGGTGCATCATGCCAAAATTTGGAACAATTAATGAAAGGAGACATCGTTTGCACGAAGTTGTACGTCTTTCTGGTATAAATGTTTCCATTGATAATGATGATTACCCATTAATAATTAAAGTAGCCTCTCTCCCAAATGCAAGGTTACAGGTTTACTTTTTAGATAATGAAGATTTTTTTAAGCGCAAATTTGTTTTTGAAGATGAAGCAGGTAAATTTTACGATGACAATGGCTTACGTGCTGTATTATTCTGTAAAGGCGCTTTAGAAACGGTGAAAAAATTTGGATGGCCGCCAGACATTATTCATTGTAGTGGATGGATGACTGGTCTTATACCAATGTTTATTCGTTCTGCTTACAAAAAAGAACCTGTATTTAGCCACTGTAAAGTAGTTTATACAATTGGAGAAACAACTTTCAAAGATAAACTTGGCGATGATTTTTTAAAGTTGGCGGCTATAAATGATAATGTTACTAAAAAAGAACTAGAGTCTTTTAAAGATAATAATAATGTAGCCATGTTTAAAGGTGGTGCTACATATGCTGATGCAGTAACTTTTGGTACAGCAAAGCCAGATAAAAAACTGGTAGAAGAATTTACAAAAGTTCGTGGCAAAAAGGTATTGAAATATAATGCAGAAAGTGATTTAACAGACTATTTACAATTATATGCCGACCTTGCTAAATAATTAAATCAGACTGTTTTACTAAAAATTTTATTGCTTTGCAAAGAAGACTTTTACTCGCCGCATTTTCAGCAGCTTTTCTACTAATTATTTTTGGAATTGGATGTACAAAATTAGATACCACTACTCTCGGTAGTGATTTAGTAACGGTTGATAATGTAAATACTTTCGCAGATTCATTGGACGTAAATACCACTCAATTTATTTTTAATGATAGTACAAGTTTACAAAAAAACGAAAACCATGTTATTGGAAAAATAACCACAGATCCTTTATTTGGAAATACTGAGGCTGCAGTCTATGTTCAATTTAAACCAACTTTTTATCCTTATTATTTTGGTAGTATAGGCGATACTGTAAAAAATGGTACAACAGGAATGGCGAGCCCAAACGCAGGGTTTGATTCTGCAGTCCTATGTTTATCATACAAGGGGGCATGGGGGGATACCTCATCATTAAATGCAATCCCTCAAACATTTCAAGTTAAGGAAATAATTGATGACACTTTTAGAATCAAAACCGACACTGTAAGAAAAACTTTAAAATATCGACCTGTAATAAGTTCAACAGTATTAGGTAGTAAATTAATAACACCAAACGTTGCAAAAAGTAAAACTATATATGGAAAAGGTGTTTTTAAAGATTCTGTAGATAATCAAATAAGAATTCCGTTAAACACTCCGGAAGGAATTGCATTTGCCAAAAGAATTTTTAATGACCAGGATTCGACTTCTAACCCTCTAAATAATGCATTTAATAAAGATTCTATTTTTAGAAGTAGATTTAAGGGTTTTGCAGTTACAATAAGTGGTTCGGGTAATACTTTGTTTTATGTAAATCTTGCCGAAGCAAAATCAAGATTAGAATTTCATTTTAAGAAAACTAAAGCAGGCGTAAAGGATACTTTAATGCAAGCATTTCAAATGTATCCTACTACTTTCGGTAATACGGCTGCATCTTCCAGTGCGAATTATGTTTTAAGGGATCAAGCAGGTTTTCCTGTCAGTAACCCTGATATAAACAATAATTATCTTCAAACTTCGCCAGGTACTTATGTAAATGTAAAAATACCGGGTCTTACAAATTATAGTAACCGAATTGTACACAGAGCTTATTTAATCGTTGAGCAGACTCCGCATCTTGCTGCAACAGATAATATTTACACTGCACCACCTTTTTTATATGTAGATTTAAAGGATACTATAAACACATTACCACAACAATACAAACCGGTTTATTTTGATCTTAGCGCCTCTGTACCTTACAACCCCGATGCAAAGAATGCTACAGATTTTTATCATCCATTTCCCGCAGCCAATGTTGATATTAATACTTTTGGTGGCAATGCTCTAAAAAGATTTGAACCAAGCGGTGTTCCATTTATACGGTACGAAATAAACCTGACTCGTTATGTTCAACATATCGTAACAAATGGGTATCGTAACTACGACCTTAGATTATATGCACCTTTTAATTACTACTATCCTCAATATCCAGGTACTCAATTTGTAATTCCTTATTTTAATCCCCTTGCGCTTGGAAGAGTTAGAGTAGGGGCAGGGTCAACACAAAATATTCCTCATAAAATGAGGCTAGTGGTTATTTATTCAAAAGTTTAATCTTGCCAAATTATAATATATTAATAAAGCCCTTTTATAAAACGGAGGGCTTAGTTATTTTAAAAATACAGCCCTTATCTTTGCACTCTTAAAAAATGAAATATGCCATATTTATTTACTTCTGAATCAGTAAGTGAAGGACACCCGGATAAAATTGCAGACCAGATTAGTGATGCACTTATTGATAATTTTTTAGCCTTTGATCCTACCAGTAAAGTAGCTTGTGAAACCCTTGTAACTACAGGACAGGTGGTACTAGCAGGTGAGGTTAAAAGTAAAGCCTACCTTGATGTACAGGAAATTGCAAGAGGTGTTATCCGTAAAATAGGATATACGAAAAGTGAGTATATGTTTGAGGCAAATTCTTGCGGAATTATTTCTGCAATCCACGAGCAATCTCAGGATATTAATCAAGGTGTTGATAGAAAGAAAAAAGAAGAACAAGGTGCTGGTGACCAGGGTATGATGTTTGGTTATGCAACCAACGAAACAGATAATTACATGCCACTTGCATTGGCTTTATCTCATGATATTTTAAAAGAATTGGCAGCAGTTCGCAGAGAAAATACTGCCATAAAATATTTAAGACCAGATGCTAAGAGCCAGGTTACTTTAGAGTACGACGATAACAACCAGCCTATTAGAATTGAAGCAATAGTTGTATCTACACAACACGATGATTTTGGAAAAGATGAAGTGATGCTTGCAAAAATTAAAAAAGATATTGTAAATATTGTTATACCTAGAGTAAAAGCTTTGTATCCTAAATACGATCATTTATTTACAAACAAAATTAAATACCACATTAACCCAACAGGTAAGTTTGTAATTGGTGGGCCACATGGAGATACAGGACTAACAGGACGTAAAATTATTGTAGATACTTATGGTGGTAAAGGTGCACATGGTGGTGGGGCATTTAGTGGAAAAGATCCAAGTAAAGTTGACAGAAGTGCAGCCTACGCAACAAGGCATATTGCCAAAAATTTAGTTGCAGCTGGTCTTTGTGATGAAGTATTGGTACAGGTAAGCTATGCAATTGGTGTTGCTCAACCGACAAGTATAAATGTGGTAACCTATGGTACTGCTAAAGTGAATTTAACGGATGGGCAAATTGCAAAAGAAATTATGAAAATGTCTTGCTTTGATATGCGCCCTTATTTTATAGAGCAAAGATTAAAACTTCGCAATCCTATTTACAGTGAAACAGCTGCTTATGGCCACATGGGTCGTACACCTGAAAAACTTGAGAAAGTATTTACTTCACCCTCTGGCGTTGTAATTAAAAAGAAGGTAGAATTGTTTACTTGGGAAAAACTGGACGCAGTAAAAGAAGTAAAAAAAGTATTCGGAATTAAATAAAAAAATTTTTAGCAATGCAACAATTTGCCGGGAAGGCGAAAAGCGTTTTTTAACGACTGATCGACTTGCCGGCATTTTTGCTTCCTATATTATTCTTAAATTTACAAAGTGAAAGATTTTAGACACCAACATAAGCGACCAAAGAAAAATACATTGGTAGTTGGCAGAACGGCCATTATAGCTGCAATGAAAGAGGGAAAACAATTGGACCGTATTTACATGCAAACAGCCGTACATGGCGAAACCATTGATGAAATAAGAATGTTGGCGGAACGCTACATGGTTCCTATAAATAAAG
>JANPIF010000379.1:0-3860 GCA_031424845.1 Ferruginibacter sp. | reverse complement strand
AGATTTTATCGGCGCTTTTGATGCCGCTTTCGCAGCAGGCTTACTACCCTTGCCTTTCGCTTGGCTTGCTTTCCCTTCTGTTTCTGTAACCCATTCATAATCCAATTGCCTTTTATCTAAATTAGCGCTAATCACTTTTATGGTAATATGGTCGCCCATTCTAAAAGTTTTTCCTGTACGTAAGCCTACCAACGCATAGTTGGCTTCATCATGCCTAAAATCATCGTACTCCGATAAATCTTTTACACTCACCAATCCTTCACATTTTTGCTCCACTGTTTCTACCCAAAAACCAAAGGTAGAAACGCCGGATATCACACCTTCAAATTCTTCTCCCAAAAACTGCTGCATGTACTCAACCTGCTTGTATTTATTACTTGCACGTTCTGCCTCCATTGCGCCACGCTCTTTATCGCTGCAATGTTTATTTTTTTCTTCCATTGCTTTATCAATCAATAAATTTTTATCGATGATGCTTTGCAAAACCCGGTGAACCATCACATCCGGGTATCTGCGTATAGGAGATGTAAAGTGGCAATAATTTTCAAAACCCAATCCATAATGTCCCACATTTTCTGAAGTATATTTTGCCTTTGCCATGGTACGAATACCAAGCTGACCAAGCACATGTTCTTCAGGTGTACCCTTTACTTCTTTCAATAAATTGTTAAACGATTTTGCAATTGTTTTATCGTCTTTCATGTCAAACTCATACCCACATTTTTTTGCAAAAGCGACAAAAGGTTTTAGTTTTTCAGGGTCGGGATCATCATGTGTTCTGTAAGAAAAAGGTATTGGTTCTTTGTTCACTTTTATTTTAGAAACATATTCTGCCACTGCACGATTTGCGAGCAACATAAATTCTTCAACCAGTTTATTGGCATCTTTACTTTCTTTAATCATAATGCCAATTGGCTTACCATTATCATCCAATTTAAACTTTACTTCCTGCGATGAAAAGTTGATGGCACCATTATCAAAACGCTCTTTTCTAAATTGTTTTGCAAGATTATCCAATAATAAAATCGGTTTAAAATGAAGTCCATCCTGCGTTTCAATGGTTTGTTGTACCTCTTCGTACGTAAAACGATGGTTGCTATGAATCACCGTTCTGCCAATCCATTTGTGCTTTATTTCGGCACGGTTACTTATTTGAAAAATAACGGAGAAGGTATATTTATCTTCATTTGGGCGAAGCGAACAAAGCTCGTTCGATATTTTTTCAGGTAACATTGGGTTTACTCTATCGGGCAAATAAACACTAGTAGCACGTTCATAAGCGGCTTTATCAATAATGCTGCCTGGGGTTACAAAATGGCTCACATCTGCAATGTGTACACCAATTTCATAATTACCATTATCTAAGTTGCGAATGGAGATTGCATCATCAAAATCCTTGGCATCTACAGGGTCAATGGTAAACGTAAGAATATCCCTGCAGTCTTTGCGCTTCTTTAATTCCTCTCTCGAAATATTTGGTAGCAATGCATCGGCTGCCTTTAAAACTGCATCATCAAACTGTAATGGAAAACCTGCATGTACAATTATTTCTTTCATAGCCATATCTGCCTCATTTTCGGCAGTCATAACTGCTATAATTTCTCCCTCAGGTTTTTTATCGCTCTTATCCCATTTTAAAAATTTAGCCACTACCCTATCTCCATCTTTTGCACCATTAAGTTTATTAAAATCTATGTGAAAATCAGGCATTGGATTGTTGCCACCAGCTATAAAAAAAGCTGCTTTTTCTTTTACAGAAATGTTACCAATAAATTCTGTTTGTTTGCGCTCTACAACCGATGATATTTTACCTTCAGGTCTCTTAGTTCTATCGTGCGGATTCAACACCTGCACTTTCACTGTATCACCATGAAAAGCTCTGCCAAAATCGTTGGGTTTTACAATAATATCTTTCTCTCTGTCTTCTACAATTACAAAGCCCATTCCGCTGCGGCTTATTTCTAATTTTCCCTTTAAAATTTCTGATTGTGATGATTTTTTTTTGCCGTCGGCCGTATGCTGTTTACTCATAATGATTTTTATACTGTATTAATTATTTGAAATGTACAAAATATATTTTTTAGAGGGCAGATTTGGGGCGGTAAAACACATACAAAAATGAGCATTTGTTAGGGCTGTCCGTAGTACTCCTCGCTGCGCTGCGGGGTACTACTTCCCATCCCTGCGCCTTTGCACATTGGTTCTTTGGTCAACAATAATTTAAACTTTATAAATTTTTCTCAGTGCTTCAATTCCCCTTCCCGGTCGAGGATGCCGGCAGGTCTGGGTGTTTAAATATTTTCATTATTAATACCCTTCGCCAAAGTATATTACTACGATATGGGGAAAAAACTATTCATCTTTTCTATAAGGTATAGTTTTTGATTTTCTTTTATTTCTTTCAAATATTAAAAATTTATACATTGAATAAGAATATTACCATCATTCAAATATTTCATTGGTACACTTCAAACGATGGACAATGGTGGAACACTTGCACAGAACATGCTAAAGATTTAGCAGAAAGAGGTATTACCCATGTTTATTTACCGCCAGCATATAAATCAGCTTGGGGCAATTCTGAACCAGGTTATTCTGTTTATGACTTGTACGATCTTGGAGAGTTTGATCAAAAAGGAACTGTTCGCACAAAATACGGGACCAAAGAT
Source organism: Ferruginibacter sp. (assembly GCA_031424845.1). Lineage (GTDB taxonomy): Bacteria > Bacteroidota > Bacteroidia > Chitinophagales > Chitinophagaceae > Ferruginibacter. Next base: position 1,191 of record JANPIF010000379.1, on the reverse strand, counting down.
GAATACCTTAATTGTATAAATGAATTTCATAAAAATAATGTTGCAGTTATTGCAGATATTGTTTTAAATCATAAACAAGGTGGAGATGAAAAAGAATCATTTTTAGCCAAACCCGTTCATCTTGAAAATAGAAATGATTTTACTGGTGAACCAATAATGATTGAGAGTTTTACAAAATTTAATTTCCCCGGTAGAAAAGGAAAGTATTCAAAATTTGAATGGAATCATTTGGCATTTACAGGTGTGGATGAAGAAGTAGACGGGCAAAAAGTGATTTACAGTATTCAAAATGAGTATGGCGATAAATGGGAAGATGTAATGGAAGAAGAGTTTGGAAATTATGATTACTTAATGGGTGCAGATATTGAATACCGCAATGAAAGTGTAAGAGAAGAAGTGATTAATTGGGGAAAATGGTATGTGGAAACTACGGGAATTGATGGGTTTAGAATGGATGCTGTAAAACACATTTCGCCTTCCTTTATAAAACAATGGATTGTTGCATTAAAAGAATATTATAATAAACCCTTTTTTGTTTTTAGTGAATATTGGCAGGGCAATGTAGATGCATTAATTAAGTATTTAGAGGTTACAGAAAACGTAACGCAACTATTGGATGCACCGCTTCATTATAATTTTTATGAGGCATCTTTGCAGGGAAATGAATATGACTTAAGAACAATTTTTGATGGTACATTGTTACAGCAGAGACCCGAAATGACCATCACTTTTGTTGAAAATCATGATACGCAACCGCTCCAATCATTAGAATCTCCCATAGAATTTTGGTTTAAACCTTTGGCTTATGCTATTATACTTTTAAGGCAGCAAGGCATTCCCCTGGTATTTTACCCATGTATTTACGGTGCTTGTTATTCAGAAGAAAAAGATGGAACAGTACAAGATATAAATTTGGATAAAGTGGCGGAAATGGATACACTTTTAAACTGCCGAAAAGAATTAGCTTACGGAGAGCAAACCGATTATTTTGACCATCCAAATTGTGTAGGATGGGTAAGGCATGGTGCGGAAGAAAAACAAAATTCTGGCTGCGCCATATTAATGAGCAATGGCGACGATGGGTTTAAAGAAATGGAAGTAGGTAAACAACATGCAGGTAAAGTTTACATAGACTGCACACAAAATATTTCCCAAGAAATTACCATAAACAAAAATGGAGTGGGGAATTTT
>JANPIF010000378.1:0-2176 GCA_031424845.1 Ferruginibacter sp. | reverse complement strand
GCTATATCTTGTAGTGCTTGCTCATTTAACTTTGTAATGACAGTGTTTCCTTCATTGTCTTTTTTTAATTCATTGGTAGTTGCATCCATTATTGGAGCACCTTGTGGCGAGCCAATACCCACTGTATTTATAACAACTCCTTGCTGTGCCATTTGCTCGGCAACTTTCAATGCGTTTTCATCATGGTCTTCACCATCACTTATTAAAATAACAGATTTATATTTTTTTTCTTTGGAGTTGAACGAAGCATAACACATTTTTAACGCATCGCCAATTACTGTTCCCTGTGTGGGTACGGTTTCTGGCGTAGCTGCAGATAAATACATTTTTGCAGCAGAATGATCTGCAGTAAGGGGCATTTGCAAGTATGCTTTACCTGCAAAAACTACAATCCCTACCCTATCATTGCTCAGTTTATCTATGAGTTTATTTAAAAGTTGTTTTGCTCTGTCTAATCTGTTTGGAGAAATATCTTGAGCAAGCATACTCTTACTTACATCTATTGCAATCATAACATCTATGCCGTTTCTTTTTATTTGTGACGAACCCTGTGGACTGCGAAAATTTGCTACGCTTAATAGAATAAGTGCCATAGAAAATAAAACCAATAAAAATTTTTTGGGGAAAGAAGATGGTATATAATGTGAAGTAAGTTCTTTTACTAAGGCAGGGTCGCCAATTTTTTTAAAGGCGTTTTTTTTCTTTTGTTTAGCATAAAAATATATGCCGATAACAATTGGAATTATCAGCATTAGCCACAATAAAAATTTATATTCAAATGGAAGTGTCATGTATCCTGCAAATTAATGATTGAAAAAGCAGGGGTTGTTAAAAAAACAATAAACTGCTTTATCTTTTACCTTCAAAGAAACCATAGTGTTTTAAAATGTCTTTCGTTATGCCAATTCTTACAGGTTTCATATCAAAGTTTCTGTCTTTTGACTTAACAAGCGTAGCAAAGAAATAAACGTGCCTATTTTCTTCTATCCATCCAACAATCCATCCTATAGCGTTATTTTGCTCATCAAAACCCCAGCCTGTTTTATAACTCAATTTATATGCAGTGTTATCTTCCTGCAACATTACGTCCCTCACAGCTTGCTGTACACTTTTTCTAAAAGGTAGTTGATCAAAATATAATCTTTTCATTAAACCAATTTGTTCATCAGGAGAAATTTTAAGTTGATTGTTTAACCAAAAAGAATCTACAGCACCAGTTATATTTTTGTTGCCATAGGAAATGCTGTCTATGTATCTTTTCATAGTATCACTTCCTATTCTGCGAGCAACTTCTTGGTAATATCCTACATTACTCACTTTAAAAGCTTGTGTCATACTCATATCCTTATTCCAATCTTCATTTAATCGTTTTGTTCCATCCCATTTAATAACCATATTTTCATCCAGAATTCTGCCTGTTTCCAAGCCTATTAAAGAGTTTACAATTTTAAATGTAGATGCTGGAGTATATCGGGTAGTGTCCATTGCCATATTATAAACAGTGATTGAACCATTACTGTTATCCATCATCGTAAAACATCCTTCCACGTTTCTACTATCAAAATATTTTTTTAAATCGTTGTCAATTTTTGCTTTTTTCAAAGAACATGCAGAAAGCAATATGATAAGTAAAAGCAGGGCTGAAGTATTTCGTAACATTTATATTTTTTAAATATGAAGGATAATTATTTTTTTACTTTTAGATGTTCTGCAGTAGCATCCAAAGCTTCATAAAACTTTTCACCAAATTTTCTGACAAGTGGCTCTTTTAAAAATTTGTATACGGGAACTTTTAATTTTTTCCCCAAAGAGCATGCGGCTTTGCAATGATCTTCCCTTGGCTCATAATTTGCAAATTCTGTAATACCATCGTTACTTTTTTTAACTATAATTGGAAACAAATGGCAACTGATGGGTTTTTTCCAAGTTGTTTTACCATCAAGATATGCCTGTTCTATTCCACACTTTACTATGCCGTTTGCATCAAATATTCCATACACACAAATCTTGCTATCAATAGTAGGTGTTACCCAACCATATTCTTTATCATATACATATCTTCCCTGTTTATTTATTTCATCAACACCATCTTTGCGCAGATAAGGAAGAACTTTTGTAAAAACTTCATCTACTTTCTTCAATTCTTTTTTATCAAGCGGCGCACCAGCATCGCCAT
>JANPIF010000377.1:0-2348 GCA_031424845.1 Ferruginibacter sp. | reverse complement strand
CCTGCTTCATCCATATCTAACCAACCTTTAAAAATATCGCTGTTGGGTTTATGACCTATAGCCACAAAAAAAGCACTCACCGGTATTTCTGTTTTTTCGTTGGTCTGGTTATTTAAAATTCTTACCCCTTCTACTTTTTTGTCACCCAATATTTCATCGGTTTCACTATGCCAATACACTTTAATATTGGGAGTGGCCAATACTCTCTCCTGCATAATTTTGCTTGCACGCATTTCTCCTTTGCGCACAATCATATGTACCATACTGCATATTTTTGAAAGGTACAATGCCTCTTCTGCAGCCGTATCTCCTGCCCCTACAATGGCGGCTTCTTTTCCTTTAAAGAAAAAACCATCGCATACAGCGCATGCACTTACACCATAACCGTTTAACCTTTGTTCACTTTCTATACCCAGCCATTTTGCAGCAGCACCGGTACTTATAATTACTGAGTCTGCTTCAATCCATTTTTCTTCATCTATTTCAACCTTAAATGGTCGTACACCAAAGTCAACTTTTGTAGCCAAACCATATCTAATATCTGTGCCCATTCTTGCTGCCTGTCTTTCAAAATGCTCCATCATTTCCGGACCTTGTATTCCATCAGGATAACCAGGATAATTTTCTACTTCTGTTGTAATCGTTAATTGCCCGCCCGGCTGTATCCCTTGGTACAACAAAGGTTTCATGTTTGCCCTTGCGGCATAAATAGCAGCAGTATAACCTGCAGGACCAGATCCTATTATTAAACAACTCACTTTTTCTGTTACTGTATTATCCATGTTTCGTTTTCTTATTTTCTAAAATTAATACTATATCGTTTCTATCTTGCAATAATTGTTTTGTATTGAACTCCATACCCGCAAAATGCACCTAATGCACCGTTTGAAATATTACCTAACACTTTGTTTGGCTGTGCAAATGGATTTCCAATACCTTGAAATGCAAACTCCCATGTGCTCCAAAATATATATGCAGATTGTGGGATGTTGCAATACTTTAAGGTTATAGTATCACCTCTTTTAAAAAAAGTACTGTCTGCTTTTGGCGGATTATTTCTATCAATACCTTGTGGCAACTGAACCGTAAATACTGTTCCATCTATTACCTGGTCATCAAAAACAGAATTTTCGCCGGGCAAGAATGGTTCGCTGTTCTTTTTGGTGAAATATCTTCCATAATTACCTAATCCAGAAGGGTCAGTTGATTTTAACAATAAGATTCTTTTTGATGTATCTGGGTTTTGAGGCGCTATTCTGGTATAAATAGAATCTAATGTAATGGCGTTGTTTGGTATGAAAGTATTTGAAATATATTCTTTTCCATCTGCAACAACTCTTAAGTTGTAAGTTTTAGCAAATTCCCCCACAAACGCTGTAGCAGGGTTGGTAATATCATTGCTGTAAAAATATGCCGTAAACCCAGGTGCAAACAAGGTGGAGTATTCTTTTAGTTTATGTGTAACTGTTCCATTTGATATGTAAACTTCTGCATTTCTTACAAAAGAACCTGCCAGAATTTGAGGATCTATCTTACTGAAATATCCTAAACTTTTTGTGAGCACCACCACCGGAGCTTCACCGCTTTCAATTTGTGCATCTACCACAAGCAAGGGTTCTGCAGTATTTAAATTAAGTGTTACATCTTTTTCGCAGGATAGCATCAACAAAACTGCAGCTAACAACACACAATATTTCATTATATAATTCTTTAAAAAGCTGTTATTATTGTCTGCAAATTTACAGCTATTCATTCAAACGAAAAGGGCTGCTAAAAAGCAACCCTAATCTTTGTGTATGAAGAAGAAATTTTAATTAAGTATTATACGCTGCGTACTGTTTACTGTAGGGGTAATAAATTGTAGAAAATATGTTCCCTTTGCATAACGAGAAAGATTAATCTGTATTTTATTTCCTGATATAGATAGTAATTTGTATTGATTCACCACAATACCAGCCGCATTTGTAAGATTTATAACTACTGATTCATGTAGGTTTACTAAAGATGTTTCAATGTTTAAAATTCCATTTGTAGGGTTTGGATAATATTTTACAGTTGAAGCATCCAAGCCATTAAATAAAACCAATCGTGCAGGTGAGTAGATAAATTTTGCATCCAAATCAATTTGTTTTAAACGATAATAATTCATTCCTTTTGCAGGATTATTATCAGTAAAATTATATGAAACCGGTATGGATGAATTACCTGCTGCTGCTATCGTTCCTATTTTAATAAACCGAACAGCATCGTTACTTCTTTCTACATCAAATGTAGCACTGTTAATTTCCTGCGAAGTCTTCCATTCCACCAAGGCAGATGTCGATGTATTTTTGTTTGCATTAAAATAC
>JANPIF010000376.1:0-1632 GCA_031424845.1 Ferruginibacter sp. | reverse complement strand
CAATTGATACCATCGAATGCGTGCAGAAAAAAGCAGAGTGGGCATTGCGTTGGATCGATAAAGGAAGCTTTGCGGAAAGACTTATTGCATTTGCAGCGGTGGAAGGAATATTTTTCTCCGGATCCTTCTGCTCTATTTTCTGGCTGAAGAAAAGAGGATTGATGCCGGGCCTTGCTTTTGCCAACGAGCTGATCAGCCGTGATGAAGGCCTGCATTGCGATTTCGCCTGCCTGCTTTATACGAATCACCTAAAGAACCAATTACCGAAAGAGACTGTAACGAAGATCATCATCGATGCGGTAGACATAGAAAAAGAATTTGTATCAAGCGCGCTTCCCGTAAAGCTCATTGGCATGAACTCCGACCTGATGTGCCAGTATATTGAATTTGTAGCAGACCGCTTATTGCTTGCGCTGGACTGCAGCAAAGTGTACAATGCAACCAACCCTTTTGATTTTATGGAAATGATCTCGCTGCAGGGTAAAACCAATTTCTTTGAAAAAAGAGTAGGGGAATACCAAAAAGCAGGCGTGATGAATGAAGGAGCCAGCAAGGCTTTTTCGATCGATGAAGATTTTTAAATATTATTTCAACCGGCAGAACCTTCTGCCCAACAACCAAAACTTACTAACCGCTAAATATATATCCCCATGCAGGTAATCAAAAGAAACGGAAAGACCGAAGCCGTACATTTCGACAAGATCACGTCGAGAGTAATGAAGCTCAGTTACGGACTGCACCTTAAGAGTGAAGATATTATTGAGATAGCGAAAAAGGTCGTGGCAGGTATTTACAATAATGTCACAACTACGGAATTAGACAATCTTGCTGCAGAAACCTCGGCATCATTTACCACACGCCACCCCGATTTTGCTGTGCTTGCCGCAAGGATCGCCGTGAGCAACCTCCACAAGAATACCAGGAAATCATTCTCTGAAACTGCTGAACTGCTTTATAATTATATTGACGATAAGACCGGAGACAAAGCGCCGCTTCTGGCAGATGATGTATATGCTGTGATCCTGGAACATAAAGATCTTTTGGATGCGTCCATCATTTATGAAAGAGATTATCATTTTGATTTCTTCGGATTTAAAACGCTGGAAAAATCTTACCTCTTAAAAGTAATCGGAAAAATTACTGAGCGTCCGCAGCATTTATTTATGCGTGTTGCTTTGGGTATACACAAAACAGATGTGGAAGCTGCTATTGAAACCTATAATTTAATGAGTGAAAAATGGTTCATTCATGCAACGCCAACTTTGTTTAATGCAGGTACACCTAAGCCACAGATGAGCAGTTGCTTTTTATTAAGCATGAAGGATGACAGCATCTCGGGCATTTACGATACTTTGAAAGATTGCGCCATGATTTCGCAGTCTGCCGGAGGAATAGGATTAAACATTCACAACGTACGCTCAACAGGCAGTTACATAAAAGGAACAAACGGTACATCAAATGGCATCATTCCAATGTTGCGTGTATTTAATGATACTGCACGTTATGTGGACCAGGGTGGTGGGAAAAGAAAAGGTGCATTTTCAGTTTACCTAGAACCATGGCATGCAGATGTGTTTGAATTTTTAGAGTTGAGAAAAAACCATGGTAAAGAAGAAATGCGTGCAAGAGATT
>JANPIF010000375.1:0-2623 GCA_031424845.1 Ferruginibacter sp. | reverse complement strand
AAAAAAATATTATTCATAGACAGAGACGGCACACTCGTTATAGAACCGCCCATAGATAAGCAATTGGACAGTTTGGAAAAGCTTGAATTTTACCCAGGGGTATTTCAATATCTTTCACGAATTGCAACAGAACTCGATTTTGAATTAGTGATGGTAACCAATCAAGATGGCTTAGGAACAAACTCTTTTCCTGAAGATACATTTTGGCCAGCTCAAAATAAAGTCATTGAAGCTTTTAAAAATGAAGGAGTAATTTTCTCAGAAATTATTATTGATAAAACATTGCCTGCAGAAAATGCTCCTACACGCAAACCCGGTACTGGATTGCTTACACACTACATGCAAGGAAATTATGATTTAAATGCATCTTATGTTATTGGAGATAGACTGACAGACGTTGAATTGGCAAAAAACCTTGGGAGTAAAGCTATTTATGTAAATGTTGAAAATATAACTGATACTGATTTATGTACAACAAGTTGGGCTGAGATATATTCCTTTTTAAAAGCTACACCAAGAATAGCAACCCTTACAAGAAAAACAAATGAAACCAATATTGATGTATCTGTAAATTTAGATGGTAGCGGAAAAAGCAATTTAAATACTGGGTTGGGTTTTTTTGACCACATGTTAGAGCAAATTGCAAAACATGGTAATATGGATTTGTCTGTTGTAGTAAAAGGAGATTTACATATTGATGAACACCATACTATAGAAGATGTTGCCATTACACTTGGCGAAGCATTTTTAAAAGCACTAGGAACCAAAAAAAGTATTGAGCGTTATGGATTTTTATTACCCATGGATGATTGCTTAGCACAAGTAGGTATTGATTTTGGGGGCAGACCATGGTTGGTTTGGGATGCTACATTTACACGAGAAAAAATTGGTGAAATGCCTACCGAAATGTTTATGCATTTTTTTAAATCATTTAGTGATAATGCAAAATGTAATTTGAATATTAAAGCCGAAGGCGATAACGAACACCATAAGATTGAAGCTATTTTTAAAGCATTTGCTAAATCGATAAAAATGGCTGTAAGCAAAACAGAAAATTTTAGCATACCAAGTACAAAAGGAAGTTTATGATTGCAATAGTAAAATACAATGCCGGTAATATTACTTCGGTTGAAAACGCATTACAAAGATTAGGATATGATTGTGTGATAACCGATGATGCAGAGATATTAAAAAAGGCTAAAAAAGTAATTTTTCCTGGTGTGGGAGAGGCAAGTACAGCTATGAAATATTTGAGAGAAAAAGAATTGGATAAAGTTATTAAAGGCCTGACTCAGCCTGTGTTAGGCATATGTTTGGGACAACAGTTAATGTGCAACCATTCAGAAGAAAACAATACAACTTGTATGGGTATATTTAATGCTGCTGTAAAATTATTTCCTGCAACGGATATTGTACCACATATGGGGTGGAACAATGTTACAAAAACAAAAGGAAAATTATTTGATGGATTAGATATAGATGATAATTTTTATTTTGTACACAGTTACTATGCAGAAATAACCGATGATACCGCTGCTGTATGCGAATATATTTTACCTTTTAGTGCAGCGATGCAAAAAGACAATTTTTACGCCACACAATTTCATCCTGAAAAATCAGCTGATGTTGGTGAAAGGATTTTGAAGAATTTTTTAGAATTAATATGAATTACATAGACAGGAAGCAAGAAAAGAGGACACAAAGTAATACTCTGCGAAAACTATAAAAATTATTGAATTTGTTATGAGCCACAAAGAAAAGAAGAAAAATTAAAATTAAAACTTTGAAGAAAGTTTTTTAAATCCCCTTTACATGAGAATTATTCCTGCAATAGATATTATAAACGGTAAAGCAGTAAGGCTAACCAAAGGCGATTACAGCACAGAAAAAATATACAATGAAAGTCCATTGGAAGTGGCGAAAGAATTTGAAGCAAATGGGATAAAATATTTACACCTTGTAGATTTAGATGGTGCGAAAGCCCAACATATTGTAAACAGTAAAGTGTTATATGATATTGCTAGGAATACAAATTTAATGATAGATTTTGGCGGTGGATTAAAATCAAATGAGGACCTTAAAATAGCTTTTGAAAACGGTGCAAAACAAATTACCGGTGGTAGCATTGCTGCAAAAAGCCCTGCTTTATTTTTAGAATGGATTCGGATTTATGGAAGCGGAAAAATTATTTTAGGAGCTGATTGTCTCAACAGAAAAATAGCTACACATGGGTGGCAGCAAAATTCTGAACTTGATGTAATTGATTTTATAAATGATTATAAAGAAAAAGGTATTGAGCATGTAATTTGTACAGACATTAGTAAAGACGGTATGTTAGAAGGGACATCTAACGAATTGTACAAAGAAATAATTAATAAAACGAGTGTTAAGCTAATTGCAAGTGGCGGTGTAAGCTCACTGAATGATTTGCATTTGTTAAAAGAGTTAGGCTGCGAAGGAGCCATTATTGGAAAAGCTATTTACGAAAATAATATCAGCTTAAAAGAACTAAGTACACTATGCTAAAAAATAGAATTATTCCATGTCTGGATATTAAAGATGGCCGTACAGTAAAAGGCATAAATTTTATTGACATACGGGATGCCGGTGACCCTATAGAACT
>JANPIF010000374.1:0-4887 GCA_031424845.1 Ferruginibacter sp. | reverse complement strand
ATAGTTCTCTTTTTCTAAACAGCTTTTAAATTTTTTTAACTGCATGATATGCTCGTTCAACACATCCAGTACATTTTCTCTATTCTGTTTAAATATGGGTACCCACATTGCTGCATTACTTTTGGCTAAACGAACAGTACTTTCAAAACCACCACTTGCCAGTTCAAAAATAGCATCATCTTCTCGTTCTTTTTCCAGAACAGTATTTGCCAATGCAAAACTTGTTATATGCGATATGTGGCTTATGTATGCCGCATGTAAATCGTGTGCTTGTGCATCCATATAAACCAAGTGCATTCCTATTTGTTTGTAAATCTTTTCTATAGTTTGCACAGCATCGTCATCAGAATTTTGCTTATCACAAATCACACAGGCTTTTCCCTCAAATGCACCATGCACAGCTGCTGCAGGCCCACTGTGTTCTGTTCCCCACATTGGGTGCGTACCTACAAAACGATTTCGTAATGGAAGATTTTTTATACGCTCACTCAAATCAAATTTTGTAGAACCCGCATCTACAACTATTTGTTCGTGATTTATGAATGGCATTAATATTTCCATCACAGCTATTGTTGCATCTACAGGTATAGCCACATAAATTAAATCGCTTTTTTTAACTGCTTCTTCCAATGGTAATGCCTCATCTATCAACCCTAGTTCTAATGCTTTTTTAATATTAGCTTCATTAAAATCTACTCCAATAATATGCTTGGCAATATTTTTATCTTTTAATGCCAACGCAAATGAACCGCCAATAAGTCCAACTCCAATTATAGTTACGTTTTCTAATATCATTGTTGGCTTGTTTTTATTCTAGTTATCGCTTCTTCAAATTTTTCTGCTGGCGCACACAAACTCACTCTCACATACCCATTTCCATTACTACCAAATATGCCACCTGGTGTAATAAATACATTTGCATTATATAATACATCATCGCTTAATTTAAAACCATCTACAAAATCATTTGAAATTTTTGCCCAAACAAACATACCTGCCTGTTCTTTATCATACACACAATCCAACAAATCTAATAACTCAAATGCTTTTTCTTTTCTTTCTCGATAAACCTTATTTACACCATCGTACCAATCATTGCCTAAGCGCAAAGCCTTTGCTGCGGCTAACTGTACAGGTAAAAACATACCACTATCCATATTACTTTTAAAACGGAGAACTTCTTCAATTCTTTCTTTTGCCCCACACATTATGCCTACACGCCAGCCCGCCATATTCTGGCTTTTGCTAAGTGAGTTTAATTCTAGCGCTACATCTTTAGCACCATCAATACTTAATATACTTATTGGCTTATCGTTTAAAATAAAACTATATGGATTATCATGTACAACTAAAATATTATTCGATTTTGCAAATTCAATTATCTTTTCAAAAACATTGTTTGTTGGTAATTGCCCTGTAGGCATATGCGGATAATTTACAAACATTAATTTTACTTTGCTCAAATCTGTTTTTAACAATGCATCAAAATCCGGCAACCAATTATTTGCTTCTGTTAAATCATAATCCACACAATAACCCCCTGCCAATGTTACCGCACTTTTGTAGGTTGGATAACCAGGATTTGGTATCAATGCTACGTCGCCTTCATTCAAATAAGTCATACAAATATGCATGATACCTTCTTTGCTTCCTATCAACGGCAATATTTCTGTATCTGCATTTAAGTTTACGCCATACCAATTGCTATACCAAGCTGCTACTGCATTTCGTAATATTGGTGACCCTTTGTAAGATTGATAAGCATGTGTGTTTAATTTTGCAGCTTCTTCTTGCAATACTTTTATTACATCTGGGTGCGGCGGCAAATCAGGACTACCAATACCAAGGTTAATGATATTTTTTCCTTCTTTATTTAACGAATCTATCTCTCTCAATTTCTGAGAAAAATAGTATTCATTTATACTTGCTAATCTGTCTGCTGTTTTAAAATTCATTTTTTTATTTTTTGCCGTTTTTCTTTTTTTTGCCGGAAAGACGGAAAGGCGTTTTGTTTTGTATTTTATTTATTTATTTCAGCTTTCTAAAAAAGAACAGGCGGAAAGAGAAATACTTCGCATTTTACAAACCTCAAACCCTCCTATCAAAAAAATATTTCCCTAAAACAGTATCCCCAATCTTGAACCTTCAACCTAAAACTTTCAACTTACGTTCCCATTTTTATAAACCCCATAAACCCTCAACGATTCCGTTAATCCTTTCATTTTCTCTATAGTTTTTTCAAATACTTCTAATGTTTCAAATTCCATATCTGCATGAAAGGAATATTTAAAGTTGCTCCCTGGTATAGGGAAACTTTGAAGTTTGCTTAAGTTAATTCCTGCGGAGGCTATGTTTGCTAAAACCTTTGCCAGACTACCTTTTGAATGATCTGTATGAAAATTTACAGAAGCCTTATCTGCATTTTCAACCACATTGAATGTTCCTGCTCTTTGTAGAATTAAAAAACGGGTATAATTATTTTTCATTGTTTGTATGCTTGGCGCAATAACATTTAGATTATACAACTCAGCCGCCAGCTTACTTGCAATAGCTGCAGCGTGTTTGTTTTTATGCTGGTGAATGTGTTTTGCACTTAGAGCAGTATCTTCCGTTTCAACCAGTTTCCAATTGTACTTTTCTAAATATTCCATGCATTGCAACAATGCCATTTGGTGACTATGCACTTCTTTTATATCTTCTAATTTTACCCGGGGATTTACCAATAAGTTTTGTTTGATACTCAAATAAACTTCGCCAACAATAGAGAGTTTACTGTTTTGCAACAATGAATAATTTGGTAAAATGCTCCCTGCAATAGAGTTTTCAATAGCCATTACTGCACCATCGCTTTGTTTTTTATCAGCAGCAATTTTCACTACTTCTCTAAAGGTTGCACAAGGAATAACTTCTATTGTTTTACCAAAAAATTGTTGCGCTGCCGCTTGATGAAAACTGCCTTCGTAGCCCTGTATAGAAACCTTATGTGCCATGGTGTATAAAAGCAAAAGTCCCGACTTGTTAGCCGGGACTTTTTATGATTTGATTTAATTTTTATCTTATTATTTCAACATAAAGCATCCCGTTCTATTTGTAAAATAGAAATGATAATAGAATGCGTTGTATGTTTTAACTGTTAACATGTATAATTCAAAAGTAAGAAGTAATATTATATAAACGTAATTATTTTAAAATAAGTTTTACGTTTTCTAAACCCGATAAATATTTATTAAATCTCATGAAACAACAATTTTACTTCTATAACCTACTTGTTAAAAAGGAAGGGTTTTTCTTTAGAAACATTATTACTTTGCAGGTATGATAATTGAAGAAGTCCAAATTTACAAGTACAGCATTCCCATGCATCCATTTACAATAGCCACCGGCACTATGGATTATGCACAAAATATTTTAATAAAAGTTTTTACATCTGATAACATTGTTGGTATTGGTGAGTGTTCGGCATTTCCCATGATAGTGGGCGAAACACAAAATACCTGTTACGAAATGGCTAAAGATTTTGCAGCATTGTGGAAAGGAAAAGATCCGCTGAATATTGAAGAACGATTAACTGAATTGCATTTATTTACCGCAGGCAACAGTACCATTAAAAGTGCTTTCGATATGGCATTGTATGATATTGCTGCAAAATATGCCAACGAACCTCTGTACGAATTTTTAGGAGGCACCAAAAAAGAAATGCTTACAGATATTACAGTTGGTATTGATTCTCCCGAAACCATGGCTGCACAGGCAAAAGCATTTGTAGAAAAAGGTGCGACAATTTTGAAAATCAAATTAGGCAAAGATGTAGCTACCGATGTGGAAAGAATAAAACAAATAAGAGAGCACATTGGCAATAAAATAAAAATACGAATTGATGCAAACCAAGGTTGGACTTTTGAAGATGCAAAAAATGCTCTAATACAATTAGGGGAATTTAATATTGAATTTTGTGAGCAACCTATGCGTACTTACAACGATGAATATTTACCTGACTTAATGAAAATATCTCCCATAAAAATAATGGCAGATGAAAGTGTGTATTACCACCATGATGCATTGCGATTAATAAAAAATAAGGCTTGTGATTACATCAACATAAAATTTGCAAAAAGCGGGGGCATACTTGAAGCATTAAAAATAATTGTGGTAGCCAAAGAAAACAACATTCCCTGTATGATGGGTGGCATGCTCGAAAGCCGGGTAGCTCTTACTGCCTTTGCGCATTTTGCAGCAGCCAACCCACAAATTATTTTTTACGATATGGATACCTGTATGCTTGGGCACAAAATAGATCCCGTAATTGGCGGCGTTATTTATGATGGGTATAACGTGCAGTTGCCAAATGGTATAGGTATTGGGGCTGATGTGGAGGAAGGGTTTTTGAAAGAATGTATTAATATAGGTATTTAGAAGAATATTTACTTTACCTCCTCATAATCAATATAATCATCCTTTGAAATTTTTTCAGCAGGTCTTGTTGTGGGCTGAGTTTGTTGTTGCCTTTGTTGCTCAGCCTGTGCTCTTTGTTGTGCCTGCATACGTTCCTGCATTTCAGTCACTTTACCCTTCATTTGCTTGCTGGCTTGGTAAAGCGGAATAATAAAACTAAATATTAATTTATATAAAATATAGATAACGACTACTTCTCCTATTAATTTAAAAATATTCATGGCGCAAAGTTATTAAGGTACATAATATATTGTTGTTAAATTTTATGGTTGGAACATGTGTATCTTTTGGCTGATAAGCTTATCATTTGTATATTTGCACCAGATAATGAAGCAGAAAGGAAGGGAACCAGCGGTTCCCTTCTTCTTTTATCAACTAATATGGCTACAGAAACAAATATAGAAACGGTAAAAAGGATATTATTAACCTTGTTGT
>JANPIF010000373.1:0-2774 GCA_031424845.1 Ferruginibacter sp. | reverse complement strand
AAAAATTCCCATCGTTTTGTATAAATACTTTCGCCGTAAATACTATCGCCTCCTCTATACTTTTTATTCCAATTTATATCTCCACCCCACCTATCTTCATTAAAAAAACGAGCAGCCATTGTAAAAACTTTGTTATCCCTTCTGTTTATATTCCATTTTTGAAAAACCGATATTCTGTTCTGTAAAGTAACATCTGTAAATTGGTCATTGTTGTTGTCAATTATATTTCCGTAATTGAAATAATTTACTCCCGTAAGGGCGGTAGCTTTTTTACCGGCATTAAATTTAAAGCCCATATCAATATTATATTCCTGCCAAGATGTGGTAAACACATCTACCGAGAATTTGGGTGCTTTTGCCGGAGTTTTAGTGATAATATTAATTAGCCCACCGACAGCTTCACTTCCGTACAAAGAGGCAGCCGGTCCTTTTACAATTTCTATTCGCTCAACTAAACTGTTTGGAATACCGGATAATCCATATACGGTGGATAGGCTACTTACTATGGGCATACCATCTATTAATACCATTGTATATGGACCTTCTAAACCATTAATATGAATGTCGCCGGTGTTGCACACATTACAATTTAACTGTGGGCGCACACCATTTACATTTTGCAATGCATCAAAAATATTGGGTGTTGGGTTCTTTTTAAAAAATGCAGGAGTGTAAACTTCCACCGGTACCGGACTTTCTGTACGCCTTACTTCTTTTAAGGTACCGGTAACTACTACTTCATTTAAATTAGTTTGTGTTTCTGTAAGTTCTATTTGGAGTAAACAATTTTCACCTTCTTTAATATCTACCTTTTTTATTTCTTTATTAAAACCAACGGCAGTTAAGACTAACGTGTAATTCCCGGCTTTTAAAAATGATATCTTAAAAAAACCGTTGCTATCCGTAACGCTACCTATTGTGGTGTTTGTAATTTTAATGCTTGCAGCCTCAATTTTCTTTCCTCTGCTACTTACAAACCCGCTAAGGTTAAATGTTTGTGCATGGGTTTTCGCACTAAAAGTTATAAAGAATAAACTTACTGCAAACTTGATTATAAAATATTTCACTATCCTCAATTTAGATAGCAAAAATATATAAGTTAGCTTACTCTAACAAATATGTTTTTAAAATTATTGATTTAAATAAACTTCTATTAGTTATACTTTTCTAATGTTTAAATGTAAAGAGTGTCTTACTTTTGAAATATGAACAATAAATCAATCATCTCTGCTTTCATCATAATTTCTATAACTATCTTTATATCGTGTAGTTCAGCCAACAATTTTAAAAAAGATAAAAACCGTTTTGAAGCATCGCAGGTAATTACAACCTATAAAGCTATAGCAGATATGAATGATGCATATTTTGTAATTAAAGAAAACAATTTTTTTGAATTTTACAGGCAGTTGTTTGACAGTGTAAAAAACACTCACTATCCAGGTACCTATAAAAAAGCGGGTGATACTTTATACCTTCAGTTTTATAATAAAAAGGGAAATGAATTACTTGGTAGTAAAGCGCTGATAAATCCTAATAAAAAAGAGATTATATTTTTTGATAACTACCCAGGAATAAAGAGAAAACTATTTTTTAATTAATTCCTTTTTTGAACGATTAGCCACATAGACGCCAAATAAAATAACCACTAAACATAGGATTTGTTTCCAACCTACCATTTCTCCATAAACAATTCCCCACATTACTGCTACAATTGGTATAGCATACGTAACCATAGAGGAGAATACAACTCCGGCCCTTTTTAAAAGCATATAAAAAAGTATAGATGCTGCTGCTGTGCCCAATATCCCTAGTAAAAATGTATAACCAGTTGCTATTAGCATTGGTTCACTAAAAATATCTTCTTTAAAATAACCTGTAAAATACAATACAATAAAAGCGGGGATAGCATTAAAAACCAGTGCAATAGCTGCTATTTGAAGCGATGGGATTTCTTTTAAATATTTACCAACCATATTTACATTAATACCATAACATAAAGTGGCTATTACTACAAACATTACATCGATGAAATTACTGTTTTGCCTAAAACCAGGTTGGGCAAAAAATAATAAAATACTGCCCGCAAAAGAAATACATATTCCAACTATTTTAATGGTGGGAGTTTGTCTTTTAAAAAGCAATGCTCCCATAATAATGACAAACACAGGTGTCAGTGCATTCAATGTACCTGCCAATGAGCTATCAATATGTTCTTCAGCAAGGCAAAAAAGAAAAGCAGGCAGCAAACTACCTAACACACCAGACAGGAATATTATAAGCAATTTGTTTTGTGGAACTTTTGTAAAGTGCTTAATTGCAATTGGTAATAATACAAGTCCAGAAGAAATGATTCGTAATGAAGCAACTTGATAGGCAGATAAGCTTACTAATCCTTCCTTCATTAAAATAAAGCTACTTCCCCAAACTATTGAAAGTGTGGTGAAAATGAACCAGTTGAACAATTTATTGTTACCCATTTTTTAATTTGTGCAAAGTTGCATTATAATAAATAAAGATTTTCAGCTATTTATGATAAAAAAAGGTTTCATTTACCATATTATATTTTTTAATCAACTAAAACTACTATCATGAGCTTAATCAAAGAATTTAAAGCCTTTATCTTTAAAGGCAATGTAGTGGACCTTGCCGTAGCCGTAATTATCGGTGCTGCATTTGGAGCCATCATTTCATCTTTGGTAGATGATATTATTACCCCCTTATTACTTGCTCCAGCTTTAAAAGCAGCAGGTGCAGAAGACATCAGCAAACTTACC
>JANPIF010000372.1:0-4439 GCA_031424845.1 Ferruginibacter sp. | reverse complement strand
CTA
This sequence comes from Ferruginibacter sp., assembly GCA_031424845.1. Lineage (GTDB taxonomy): Bacteria > Bacteroidota > Bacteroidia > Chitinophagales > Chitinophagaceae > Ferruginibacter. Next base: position 4,436 of record JANPIF010000372.1, on the reverse strand, counting down.
AAAAAGAAGGAACATTGCTAGAAGCTACCGAAGAAGGGATTACCATAGAATATACAGAAGGTAAAAATAAAAAGGCAGTAGTAATAAAGCTACCCATTTTATTTACAGATATAAAACAGACTATAGTACAAATAAAATTTTAATAACAAAACCCCATGCCAGCGGGGCAGCAAACGTTAGCAGGCAAGGAATATGGCAAGTAACAATTTAATAGAATCCTTTCAGGAATTTAAAGAAGCAGAAAATATTGATCGCCCCACGCTTATGAAAGTGATGGAAGATGTGTTTAAAACACTTATCCGTAAAAAATACGGCAGCGATGATAATTTTGATGTAATTGTGAACGATCAGAAAGGTGATTTGGAAATTTTTCGTCGCCGTACCATTGTAGATGATGATGATCTATACAACACCCTTACTGAAATTGAATTGAAGAATGCCATTCTTATTGAGCCTGATTATACCGTTGGTGAAGAATTGTATGAAGAAGTAGATATTCAAAAAGAATTCGGTCGCCGTGCAATATTGGCGGGTAAGCAAACACTTGCTGCACGTATTGGTGATCTTAAGAAAAACATTCTTATAAAAAAATACGAAGAACGTGTAGGCGAAATTGTAAGCGGCGAAGTACACCAGGTTTGGAAAAAAGAAGTATTGATTTTAGATGAAGATGGTAATGAAATGTTGTTGCCAAAATCTGAACAGATAAATGCAGATTACTTTAAAAAAGGTGAAACAGTACGTGCAGTTGTAAAGAAAGTAGAACTTAAAAATAGCCAGGCTATTATCATCCTTTCTCGTACCAGCCCTTTGTTTTTAGAAAAATTATTGGAAATAGAAGTGCCGGAAATATTTGACGGTCTAATTGTTGTAAAGAAGATTGTTCGTGACCCAGGTGAGCGTGCAAAAGTTGCAGTAGAAAGTTATGATGACAGAATTGATCCAGTAGGTGCTTGTGTGGGTATGAAGGGTAGCAGAATACACGGAATTGTACGTGAGTTGAAAAACGAAAACATTGATGTTATTAACTGGACAGCCAATTCTCAATTATTAATACAACGCTCTTTAACACCTGCAAAAATTACTACGATTGAGCTTGACAATGAAAAAATGCATGCAAAAGTATTTTTAAAGGCAGATCAGGTATCTCTTGCTATAGGAAGAAGAGGTGTTAATATAAAACTAGCTTGCGAACTTACAGGCTATAATATAGATGTGTTCCGTGATAATGAAGGTGAAGAAGATGAATTTGATATTGACTTGGAAGAATTCTCCGATGAAATTGAAGCATGGGTAATTGAAGCCTTGAAAAAAGTAGGTTGCGATACCGCACGTTCAGTATTGGCGTTATCTGATGAAGAAATTGAAAGAAGAACAGATCTTGAAAAAGAAACCATTACAGACGTGAAAAAAATTCTTAACGATGAATTTGAAAAAGAATAAAAACGTGCGTATGAATTGAAGCGAAATATAAATAATAGAAAATCTTGTTTCACGTAAAATAGTGAGACAATAAAAACAAAGAATGTCAGAATTAAATACACCCAGGCTGATGGCAGCCGCCAAAGAGTTTAATATAGGTGCAAGCACCTTGATAGACTTTCTTGCATCTAAAAATTTAACCGGCAGCGATGACCTAAAGCCTACTTCTAAGCTTTCAGAGGAAATGTATCGTGTGCTGCAAGGCGAATACCAACAAGATAAATCTGCCAAAGAAAAAGCAGACAAAGTAGAGTTAATTAAATCTAATGTTGGCGATCCAAAAAAGAAGAGAGATGAGCAAGACCTTTCTTTTAAAAAGAAAGAAGAAAAGCCTAAAGAAACGCCCAAGGAGGAACCGAAAGAAGTAATTCCAGAACCAGTGGTGGAAGTAGCAGAAAAAATAGAAAATATTCCTGCGCCTATCATTCAAATTACACCGGTAGAACAACCTAAGAAAATTGAACCGCCTGTTGTTGAACCACCTGCCCCAAAAGAGGAAGCTCCTGTAGAAGAACCGAAAGTAGCTGAAAAACCTATTGTTACAAAAATAGATGCCCCCGAATTAGAGGGACCTAAGGTTTTGGATAAGATAGATTTGAATGCAATAGATTCATCTACTCGACCAAAGAAAAGCACCAAGAAAAAAGAAGAAGCAACTATTGAGGTTAAACCATCTACTGAAGCAAAAAAGAAAGTAGAAGCAAAACCTGTTGAGGAAGCTAAACCTATTCCAGCGAAAGAAACGCAGACAATCGTTCCAATAGAAGCGAAAGATGCAACGCCAGTTATTGAAAACATACTTACTGCTAGACTTACAGGACCAAAAATCTTAGGTAAAATTGAATTGCCGGTAGATAATGATACCCGTCCAAAAAGGGATGATGCCAATAAGCGTAAGCGTATTCCAATGCAGAAAAAACCTGGTACGCCTGGTACTGGAGGTACTCCAAATGATAATAGAGGTCCAAGACCAGGTGGAGATAATCGTGGTCCTCAACAAGGGCAACAAGGCGGTGGTGGTTTTAATCGTGGCCCTCAACAAGGTGGCGCACCCGGCGCTCGTGGTCCGCAACAAGGCGGTGGCGGAAATCGCTTTCAACGTCCTGGACAAAATACCGGTACACCTGTACGCAGAGAAGATAAAATAATAGATGCAAAAGAGATACAGGAAAAATTAAAACAAACACAAGCAAAACTTGCAGGTTCAGGTGGAAGAGGAAAAAGTTCTAAAGCAAAATACAGAAAAGAAAAGAGAGATCTTTTTAATGAAGCACAAAGCAACAGACCAGATGAAGGAAACAAGCTACAGGTTACAGAGTTTATCTCTGTAAGTGAATTGGCAGGTTTGATGGATGTGAGTTTTGCAGATATTATAAGTAAATGTATGAACCTTGGTATAATGGTTTCCATTAACCAACGTTTGGAGGCAGATGTTATTGAATTAGTAGCAAGCGAGTTTGATTATGAAGTAGAATTTATAGGAGTGGACGATGCTGCAGAATTAGAAGTGGAGCAAGAAGTTGATGACCCGGCCTTATTAAAAGATAGAGCCCCGATCGTAACCATTATGGGTCACGTAGATCACGGTAAAACATCTTTACTGGATTACATCAGAAATACGAATGTTATTGCAGGTGAGGCGGGCGGAATTACACAGCACATTGGTGCTTACGAAGTAACACTACCAAGCGGAAGAGCAATTACTTTCTTAGATACTCCAGGTCACGAGGCATTTACCGCCATGCGTGCACGTGGTGCAAAAGTTACAGATATTGCAGTAATCGTAGTTGCAGCAGATGATGCGGTGATGCCACAAACAAAGGAGGCTATCTCTCATGCGCAAGCAGCAAACGTGCCTATGATATTTGCCATTAATAAAGTAGATAAAGATGGAGCTGACCCTGAAAAGATTAAGCAACAGCTTGCCGGTATGAATATATTGGTAGAAAGCTGGGGTGGTAAATTTCAGAGCCAGGAGATAAGTGCTAAGAAGGGAGAAAACATAGATTTATTATTAGAAAAGATATTGCTTGAAACGGATATTTTAGAATTAAAAGCAAATGCAGAAAAAGGTGCTTCGGGCACTATCATTGAAGCATCGCTTGATAAAGGCCGTGGATATGTAGCTACAATCCTTGTACAAAACGGTACATTGAAGCAAGGTGACATGATCGTATCGGGTCAGTTCTTTGGTAAAGTAAAGGCGATGTATAATGAGCGTAACCAACGTTCAGAAAAAGCGCCACCATCTACACCGGTATTAATTTTAGGATTAAATGGTGCACCACAGGCTGGAGAAACATTTAAAGTTTTTGCAAACGAAAGTGATGCAAGGGAAAATGCTTACAAGCGTGGACAGATTTTGCGTGAGCAAGGTATGCGTGCAAGAAAGCATATTACGCTAGAAGAGATTGGTCGTCGTTTAGCTTTAGGAAACTTTAAAGAATTGAATGTTATCCTTAAAGGTGATGTGGATGGATCGGTAGAAGCATTGAGCGATTCACTACAGAAATTAAGTACAGAAGAAATTGTAATTAAAGTAATACACAAAGCAGTAGGTGCCATCACAGAAAATGATGTAAACCTTGCTGCAGGTTCAGATGCGATCATTATTGGTTTTAACGTTCGTCCAAGTATACAAGCTGCTCGATTGGCTGAAAATGAATCCATAGAAATTAAAATGTACTCTATTATTTACAACGCAATCGAAGAAATTAAGAGTGCGATGGAAGGTATGTTGGAGCCTACGGTTGAAGAGAAAATTTTGGGTAATGTAGAAATACGTGAGACTTACAAATTTGATAAAGCTACGGTTGCTGGTTGTACAGTGTTGGATGGTAAAATGGCAAGAAACAGCCGCATACGTTTGGTGAGAGAAGGTATTGTAATATTTACCGGTGAACTATCAAGTTTGAAGCGTTATAGAGATGATGCTAAAGAAGTAACCAGCGGTA
>JANPIF010000371.1:0-1055 GCA_031424845.1 Ferruginibacter sp. | reverse complement strand
TTAATGTTGAACGATAATCCACCACGGAATGCCATGCGGTATCCAAGTGTTTTAATATCATCCAAAAATTTAGCGGTGATAGGTACTGATGTCCATTTGATAATGTCACCAATAATTTCACGCAAATTCTTTTTAGTAAGTAATGCATTTACAAAACCTACTTCTTTTGGAACGTGCTGGTTAAATATTACTCTACCAACAGTCGTTTCAATTAATTTATATGTAAGCGAACCATCGTTGTTACGATAATTTGCTCTTACTTTAATATTTGCATGAAGATCAATTTTCTTCTCATTGTAAGCAATGATAACTTCTTCTGCAGAATAGAATGCTTTTCCTTCACCTTTTACGATATCGTCGCCAACTGTTTTCTTTCCTTTAGATATGTAATACAATCCAAGTACCATGTCCTGAGAAGGAAGGGTGATTGGTGTACCATTCTGAGGGTTAAGAATGTTGTGAGATGAAAGCATTAATAATTGCGCTTCTAATATTGCTGCATTGCTTAACGGTACGTGTACCGCCATCTGATCACCATCAAAATCGGCGTTGAACGCAGAAGTAACCAATGGGTGAAGCTGTATCGCTTTTCCTTCAATTAATTTTGGTTGGAAAGCCTGTATAGACAATCTGTGAAGGGTTGGGGCTCTGTTCAACATTACCGGATGACCTTTCAAAATATTCTCTAAAATATCCCAGATGATTGCTTCTTTCTTATCTACCAATTTACGGGCAGATTTCACAGTTTTTACAATACCTCTTTCAATCAGTTTGCGAATAATAAATGGCTTAAACAATTCAGCCGCCATATCTTTTGGCAAACCACATTCATGCATTTTCAATTCTGGTCCTACGACAATTACAGAACGACCTGAATAATCCACACGCTTTCCTAACAAGTTCTGACGGAAACGTCCCTGCTTACCTTTCAATACATCGCTCAATGATTTCAACGCACGTCCACCTTCTGCTTTAACCGCGTTTGATTTACGGCTGTTGTCAAACAGTGAATCCACTGCTTCTTGCAACATACGCTTTTCGTTACGCAAGATAAC
>JANPIF010000370.1:0-4961 GCA_031424845.1 Ferruginibacter sp. | reverse complement strand
TTTGGGACAACGTTAAACTGTTTTACTTCTCTTGCTACGAGTAATGTAATTTCTGCCAGTTCTTCTGCGGTTGGGTTAAAGTTAACTGTTGTATCTGCTAAAAACAAAGGGCCACGTTTTGTAAATAATAAATACATACCGGCAATTTTTTTAATGCCGGGTTCGGTACCTATTATTTGTAATGCGGGTTTAATTGTATCGGGATAATTTCTGCTCAGTCCACTTATCATACAATCTGCTACGCCGGTTTCCACCATCATACAACCAAAATGGTTGCGTTCCTTCATTGCTTTATTTGCCTCATATTTATTCACACCTTTTCTATGCCTTTTTTCAAAAAATATTTCACCAAAAGATTTACGCATCTCATCTGTATCTTCATCTTTGGGATTTATAATTGGCATCCCTTCAAGATCTACGGAATTCTCAGCAGCTATTTTTCTAATTTTCTTTTCGTCTCCCAACAAAATCGGATAGCCTATTTTTTCCTCTAAAACAAGTTGAGCCGTTTTTAAAACTTTTGAATTTTCTGCATCAGCAAACACAACTCTTTTAGGGTTTTGTCTAGCTTTGTTTCCGATAGCACGACTGAGTTGGTTGTCTAACCCTAACCTACTATTCATTTCTATTTTGTAGGCTTCCCAATCAGTAATAATTTTTCGGGCAACGCCGCTATCAATTGCAGCTTTGGCTACAGCAGGTGCTATAGCTGCCAGCAATCTAGGATCTAAGGGTTTCGGTATAATATAATCTTCCCCAAATGAAAGCGCTTTCTCATTGTAAGCAAGGTTTACAATATCTGGCACAGGTGTTTTTGCAAGTTCAGCCAATGCTTTTACTGCTGCCAGCTTCATGGCTTCGTTTATACCGGTTGCTCTTACATCTAAAGCTCCTCTAAATATATATGGAAATCCTAAAACATTGTTCACTTGGTTGGGGGTATCACTTCTACCGGTAGCCATTATTAAATCTTTACGGCTGTTTTTGGCTACATCGTACATTATCTCCGGTTCAGGATTTGCCATTGCAAATACGATCGGATTTTTTGCCATAGATTTTACCATTTCAGGAGTTACCACATTCCCCACACTTAATCCAAGAAACACATCAGCATCCTTCATTGCCTTTTCAAGGTTCCAATCACTAAATTTTTTATCTCTTGTAAAAGGAATTTGTACTTCCGGAATATCTGTACGATCGCTGTGTAAAATTCCATCCTTATCAAACACAAAAAAGTTTTCGGGTTTTGCTCCCAAAGATGCATATAAACGCATACAAGCAGTTGCTGCTGCACCGGCACCATTTACAACAAAATGTACTTTTTCTATTTTCTTCTTTTGAATTTCCAATGCATTTAATAATGCAGCAGCAGATATGATGGCCGTTCCATGTTGGTCATCGTGCATTACTGGAATTTTGCACCGTTTTTTAAGTTCCTGTTCTATAAAAAAACATTCTGGTGCTTTTATATCTTCTAAGTTGATACCGCCAAAAGTTGGTTCTAAAGAAGCTACAATATCTACAAATTTTTGTGGATCATTTTCATTTATTTCAATATCAAATACATCAATATCTGCGAATATTTTAAAGAGTACAGCTTTGCCTTCCATTACCGGCTTACTGGCTTCAGGTCCAATATTTCCCAAGCCTAAAACCGCAGTACCATTGGTTATAACCCCTACCAAATTACCTTTGGCAGTGTATTTAAAAATATCATCGGGGTTATTTACAATTTCTTTACAAGGTTCTGCAACACCGGGAGAATATGCAAGAGAAAGGTCTCTTTGAGTTTTTGCTTCTTTTGTAGGTATAACCTCTATTTTGCCGGGTCTTCCTTTGGAGTGATATTCTAGTGCTAATTGTTTGCGAAGTTCTTTTGCCATAATATTTCCTGTTATGATCAGAGGTAATGCTATGATTATATAACATACTAAAGTAAGTAATTAAGATTTCTGCTGTTATGTTTTAGCACTTTAATTACCCTTTTTTCCAATCAATTAATTGCAATTTACACAATTAAAAACAAGCGATATTATTGAGATGAAGATGGCTTGGGAGTTTTTATTTTAAATGACCATGTTATAACAAATTCTGCTACTGTATCTCCGGCTTTATCTTTACCCGATGAGTAACAATTTAATGATGCACCTTTACCGGTTGACATTGCTTCATTAATCATAGATGCCAGCCTTCTTCCATCTTCTGAAATAAAAGTAACTGTGCCTGTAGCTTTTTTTAAAAAATTCCCCTCCACTTTTGTAACTAACATGCTTAGGGAAGGATTTTTTTTATAAGTATGACCCATAGCCAATACACCGGTACTCATCTCTGCAGCCATACTTAAGCATGCAAAATAGGTGCTCTTAAAAGGATTTTTTGTAAACCATCCAAAGGGAACAGTAACAGCACATTTAAATTCGTCCACATATCTCACTCGTACCCCACTAAAAAAAGCAGCAGGTAATTTTGTGAGTAAAAATAACCGTACTCCTATAGGGTTATTTATTTTATTTACAAATTTGTCAAATATTATTAGAGAATCTTTTGTGATAGCAGTAAGTTTTTGGTTTTATGTAAAACGATAACTAATAATTTTTATTATTTTTTAATAGATAATTGAGTGTTTATACTCGTTTTCTGCATTAAATACTACCACATATATTATTTCTATTTATTTATCTCCCCAAATTGCAGGTTTCAATACCCGGGGGCTCCATTGTTCTAAAAAGCTCTGCACTTTTCTTTTATCATAACTCCCTTTTCCATTTTCTAAATATTCGCTGTTTTGCGTGTGTATTCGCTCTCCCTTTTCATTTAATATAATAAATGTAGGATAGCCAAAACGCTGTGGGTAACCAAGTTTTCGAAACATTGGTTTGTTTTCATTTTCTTTACTATAGTTTAAATGATACCAGATAAACGAAGATCTAATTACTGAATCTATTTGATGATCTGCTTTGGCAAAACGAGCAAATTCAATGCACCATTTACACCAATTACCGCCACCTTGAATTAGTACATATTTGTTAGAAGATTTTGCAAGCTTTACTGCAGCAGCAATATCTTTAAAAGCATTTGTATTTGGATCATATAACTTCTTATCCTGTGATTTTACAATGGATACATTGACTAGAAACAGTACTATTATCAAATTCTTCATAATTCCTTACATTGATGTCTGAGTGGTTTATGAGAATGAGCAGCAAATAAACCAACGTGTATTTTAAATTAAAATGGTGACTAATTACTTAAAGAGAGGTAATGTTTTAAAATGAGCGATAAATTAAGATTTTCTTTTGTAGTCTCCCCTTTTCCATGCTTTAATAAATTCATTCCAAGCAAATGGGTTGAAAATATTTTGAGGTGCTATTTGCCCTGCATAAGAAAGTTTGTTAGAATATTGTCTTAAATATTGGTTGGATGCCTCTCTGCCATCTGTAGTGAGTGTTGCTGCTAAAAATCGTCTGGTGGCTGCATTGGTGTTTCTTTGTGCTGTGGCTATCTCATCATCAGGCACTGGGTTATTTACAAAATCTCGTTCAAATTGTTGCCTGGTAAGCCGAGGTTTAATAATAGTTGCCGGTAAGTAAATAGTATCAGTAACCATTAATTGAATTAAACTTTGTTGATTGCCTTTTAAGTCTTTTGAGATATTTACGGTAATAGGTTTGTAACCAATACTGCTAAATTCAATATTATCTCCCTTTAAAACTACAATGCTAAATACACCTTCACTGTTAGAAATAGTTCCTCTATTTTGACCTTTTACAACAATACTTGCTGCGGGAACACCTTTCAAACTATCGGCTGTCATTACTACTCCATATAACTGTACAACAGAGTCTTTAAAGGTTTCAAATTGTGCTTTTGCTACTGAAGGAATAAATAAACCAATAAAAAATGTGTATCGTAAAAGTTTTTTCATGTGTTATTTCCCTTTGATATTTTTCACAGCAAAACAATATGCAGTTTATAATATTGATAAACAAAGTACGGGCTTCAATGTTTAATTTTGCAAATCAAAGTTTTTTTTAACAATTAATTGCGGCAACGCTGTAATTTACGAAAAAAGTACTCCTCATAGATGATGGGTTGTATGAGAAAATAAAAAGCAATATGAATAAAGAAGATATTTTAAAAGCATTGGGTAATGTGCAGGAGCCAGATCTTGGAAAAGATTTGGTAACGCTTAATATGATAAAAGATTTAGTGGTAAATGGTAATAATGTAGCGTTTACTATAGTGCTTACTACACCGGCATGCCCTATGAAAGAACATATGCAAAATGCCTGTATAAATGCCATAAAAATTTTAGTAAATAAAGCTGCTATTGTTACGGTAAATTTTACAAGCAATACCAGTAGTAACCGTACTGATCCAAAGACGATTTTAAATGGTGTAAAAAATATTATTGCCGTAGTAAGTGGAAAAGGTGGCGTAGGAAAAAGTACGGTATCTGCAAACCTTGCACTTGCACTTGCTGCCGATGGTGCCAAAGTTGGTTTAATGGATGCAGATATTTATGGGCCAAGCCAACATATTATGTTTGGTATAAGAGGTGAACGGCCAATGATGAAAGACAATGGCGGTAAGGGTTTGATAGTACCTATAGAAAAATTTGGCATAAAAGTAATGAGCATTGGTTTATTAATTGATGAAAAGCAGGCCGTAGTTTGGCGTGGGCCAATGGTTAGCAGTGCTATAAAACAATTTGTAACAGAGGTTGACTGGGGGGAGCTTGATTATTTAATTATTGATATGCCGCCAGGTACAGGAGATATTCATCTTACCATTGTACAAACAGTACCTGTAACAGGTGTTATTGTTGTAACAACACCACAATTAGTAGCATTGGCAGATGCTAAAAAAGGTATTGCAATGTTTTCTCAGGCTCAGCTTAAAGTACCTGTAATTGGTTTAGTAGAAAATATGAGTTACTTCACTCCGGAAGAATTACCAGA
>JANPIF010000369.1:0-4118 GCA_031424845.1 Ferruginibacter sp. | reverse complement strand
TAATGGCATTTAGTACGTATGAAATAGCTGCATATGCCAAATTTGTTTCAATAATATCATTATCTATTTTAATGTTGATGAGATATTTTAAAGCATACGGGCTACTCCAAAATAAGCTTAGTTTAAATAAATTTCATTTTTTTATATACATTTTAGCCCTTGAAATACTTCCTATTGTGCTTATTTACAAAACAGTTATGATATTTTTCAGTAAAATAATGTAAATTTGCACCCTCATAGGAAAATCGGTATGGTAAAAAACGCAGAGACGGCTGTTGTTTCATCGGCCAAAAAGGTTAAAAAAATATTGATTGCCCAGGCACAACCGGAAGGAGCTAAATCTCCTTACTCCGAAGTAGCTAAAAAGTACGATGTAACCATTGATTATTTTCCATTTATTGTTATTAATGGAATTCCCGCAAAAGATTTTAGAAAACAAAAAATTGAAATAGCTGCATATTCTGCAGTCATATTTACAAGTAGAAATACAATTGATCATTTTTTTAGAATTTGCGAAGAAATGAAAGTAACAGTATCGCAGGATACAAAATACTTTTGCATTACAGAGGCAGTTGCCCTTTATCTCCAAAAATTTATTTTATATAGAAAACGTAAGGTTTTTTATGGTGCAGATGGAACAAATAAAAGTTTGTTTGATGTAATAAACAAACACAAGGAACACGAAAAATTTTTGTATCCATGCTCTGAGTCCTTTGACAGCGATATAACAAACTGGCTTAAAAGTCATAATTGCGAATTTGCTACTCCCGTTTTATACAAAGTTGTAAGCAATGATATCAAACACATAATTGCCAAAAATTATGATATAATATGTTTTTTTACGCCAGGTGGTGTAAAAAGCTTAATAGAAAACTTTCCTGGGTACAGACAAAATGGTACAAGGTTTGGTGCATTTGGTCTAAATACACATAAAGCTGCAGAAGATGCGGGTATTGTATTAGAGGTAAAAGCACCAATGCCGCAAACTCCCGGTATGGTAAGCGCCTTAGATAAATATTTGCAAACTACTTTTGCAAAAAAGAAGTAATTGCATACATCATACAAATATTCACAAGCGGTTAAATTTTTAGCCGCTTTTTTTATTTCATAATTTCACAAAATGAAAAACGAATTATTAAAAGAAACAAGTCCTTATCTTTTACAGCATGCTCACAATCCTGTACATTGGCAGCCTTGGGGCGAAAAAGCATTGGCACTTGCAAAGGAAATGAATAAGCCAATTTTAGTAAGCATTGGTTACTCGGCTTGCCATTGGTGCCATGTAATGGAGAGAGAGAGTTTCGAAATTGAAAGTACTGCAGCTTTGATGAATGAGCATTTTATAAACATTAAGATAGATAGAGAAGAAAGACCTGATATTGATCATATTTATATGGATGCAGTACAAGCTATGACGGGAAGTGGCGGTTGGCCTTTAAATGTTTTTCTTACGCCAGATGCAAAACCGTTTTATGGTGGCACTTACTTTCCTCCTGTAAAAGCCTTTAACCGTGCATCATGGACCGATGTTTTAATAAGTATTACAGATGCATGGAAAAACAGAAGGGTAGAAATGGAACAGCAAGCAGAAACACTCATTGAACATTTAAAAAAGTCTAACAACTTTGGGCATATAAAATCTGCTATTAATGTAGAAACGGATAAAAATGGATTTACAAAAGATGATTGTATTGCCATTACCAATAATTTACTTGCTACCGCCGATTTTGTAGAAGGTGGTTTTGGTAAAGCACCCAAATTTCCTCAAACATTTTCTATAAATTGTCTTTTACAATCTGCTTATTTTTTAAAGGATGAAAAAGCGCTTGCTCACGCAGAACTTTCTTTAACAAAAATGTTGAATGGCGGTATTTATGACCAGCTGGGGGGTGGGCTTTGCAGATACAGTACCGATGGTGAATGGCTTGCCCCTCATTTTGAAAAAATGCTCTATGATAATGCCCTGTTTATAATAGCGCTTTCCAACGCATACCTCCTCACAAAAAAAGATATTTATAAAAATGCAATTGAGCATGTTTGCACTTTTGTTTTTAGCGAAATGAAAAATGCAGAGGGTGGTTATTATGCAGCTATTGATGCTGACAGCGAGGGAATAGAAGGAAAGTTTTATGTGTGGGATAAAAAAGAAACTGAAAAAATTCTTGGTGAAGATGCTGAACTATTTAATGATTATTTTGATGTTTCAGAACATGGCAATTGGGAAGAAAAAAATATTCTTCGAATTTTAAAACCTCTGGAAGTGGTGGCTGAATCTATGAAAATGAAAATTTTTGATGCAGAGACAAAAATAAATAGGGCAAAACAGAAATTACTGATTGAACGAAATAAAAGAATACATCCTGGCACAGATGATAAAATTTTACTGGGATGGAATGCGTTATTGATTACTGCTTTCTGCAAGGCATTTGCAGCATTGCAGGATGATAAGTATAAAATTGCAGCAATAGATTTGTTTAATTTTATTGAAGAAAAATTTCAATTTAACAACGCTGGATATTTTCACACCTACAAAAACGGAGAGGCAAAATATCCCGCCTTTTTAGATGATTATACCTATTTAGCTGATGCCTGCATTCACTTACAGGAAATAACAGCAGATGAAAAATACTTACATAAGGCAAAAAAAATAACTGGAGCCATTTTTGAAAACTTTGCAGATAATGAGAGTGAATTTTTCTTTTTTACCTCTCAACATCAAAAAGATATTGTTGTAAGAAAAATTGAACTGTATGATGGTGCAGCACCTTCTGCCAATGCTATGATGGCAAAAAATTTAATTTACCTATCCCTTGTTTTTGATCATAGAGAATGGTATCAGAAGGCTCTTTCAATGATAGAATCCCTCAAAACTATCATTGTTAAACACCCTGGTTCCTTTGGGATATGGGCTGCAATCGCTTTTAATTTGGTTGTAGGTATTAATGAAATCGCAATTATTGGCAATAACACGATTCCCACACTTAATAATGTGCTGCTTCAATATTTACCAAATAAAATTTTACAGTCAAATTTTAACAATTCAGATATGCCTTTGTTGAAAAACCGTGAAATTTCTAAAAAAATATCTATATATTTATGCCAGAATTTTGTTTGTAAAAAACCTGTTTATTCTGTTCAAGCATTATTACAGGAAATACAGTTGCAATCTTTTTAACATTTATTAATCACAATATTTACAAAAAAGAGGCGTTTAATACCAGGCATGGTAATGTATAATTGTATATAAAAATTAACATTACCACTTAGTATCGGCTGTATTTTTACAGAAAAATAGTTATTACATTTGCTAATACCCTCAAAGTTAAAAAAATGAATAATCGGTTATTGTGCTCTATTGCAGTTGTTTCCATTGCTATTTCCGCTGGCAGTTGCAAACTAATTAGCGGGAAAGGTAAATCAGGGTCTATGCCAAATGATGGTCAGCTACATGGTGTAGCGCCTGGAAAAGCCTATAACCTAACTAAGCCTCCCGGAATGGTTTATGTTCCTGCAGGTACTTTTCACATGGGGCCAAGCGATGAGGATGTTAACTATGCTTATACAGCCAGAAACAAACAAGTTTCTATCAGTGGTTTTTGGATGGATGCCACTGAAATTACAAATAATGAATACCGTGAGTTTACTAATTGGGTAAGAGATTCTATTGCAGGTAAATTGATGGGCTTTGTAAAGCAAGGTACAGATGGTAACGAATACATCGATTGGAAGAAAGCTAGTACCATTAAATATGGCGATAAAGCAACTTTTGAAAAAATTGATGCAATTATAGTTTCTGCAGACAACAGAATTTTTGGTAAGAAAGAATTGGACGCAAAGAAAATTGTTTACCACTCAGAAATTTTTGATTATAAAGCCTCTGCCTATAACCGAGATACAAATGTTCAACGTAAAGAGTTTATCATTAAACAGGATATTCCTGTTTTCCCCGATACGCTTTGTTGGATCAGAGATTTTTCATACGCTTACAACGAACCAATGAGTAAGCAATATTACAGTCATCCTGCTTACGGAAACTATCCTGTAGTAGGGGTTAGCTGGAAACAAGCTACAGCATTTGCAGAATGGAGAACCCAAAAACTTTCAGCATTCAACGAAAG
>JANPIF010000368.1:0-11113 GCA_031424845.1 Ferruginibacter sp. | reverse complement strand
TGCAACACCTGCCCTTATGTTGTAAAATATCAGCAAAGAACTAAAGATATTGCGACCTACGCCCAAAAAATGAAGGTGGGGGTAGTTTTGCTGAACAGCAACGAAGCCCAGCGTGCAGATGATGACAGTTATGATGCCATGAAAAAATATGCAAAAACGCAGAACTACAATTGGTTTTATGCAGTAGATGAAAACAATAAAATAGCAGATGCTTTTGGTGCAAACCGTACACCCGAGTGTTTTTTGTTTGATAAAAACTTAAAACTTGTATATCATGGTGCCATTGATGATAATGCTAATGATGCAGCAAAGGTGGGCAGAATGCATTTGCAAATTGCTATAGATGAAATGAAGGCGGGTAAAGATGTAACCACAAAAACCAGCAAGAGTATAGGTTGTACAATTAAAAGAAAAGCTTAATTATATTTTAGCGCAAGCTTAATTTTCTTTTCAATTTCGGCTGCAGTTAATTTTTTTTCATAAAATTTACTGTAGCCGTTTTTTTTATTTACAAAAAGTGTAGCAGGTATGGAGCCACTCCAATCAGGCGATATGATTGGGCAAAAATAATCTGCATTTGATTCATCTAACCAAGCAATATTGGTAGCATATTTTTTTGCTGCAACAAACTTTTTAATTTTAGAAGGGTAGTAGTCAGCCAAATCTAAACTTACTAAATAGAGCGCTACTTTTTGTTTGCTGTATTTTTTTGTAAACTTTATTAGGTCAGGTATTTCTTCTACACAAGGCTTACAAAATGTAGCCCAAAAGTTTATCACTAAAACAGAATCTGATTTTTCAATCATTTCAGTTAAATCTGTTATTTTCCATTTTTGAATTTGCTGGCAATAACATTTTACATTGATACAAACGAACAAAACAATAAAATAAAAAACCTTCATGCGTATATTATATTTTACTGCGAAATATAGTTTTGTAAATGTGTAATGGTTTCCTTTTGCGTTTCAATTATGGCCATCACCACATCACCTATCGAAATAATACCCGCTACCTTATCATTATCTACAACCGGTAAATGACGAATCTTGTTTTTACTCATCAATTCCATGCATTGCTCCAGTGTATCGTCTGGCTTCACAGTAATAACCGTTTTGGTCATAATTTCACTCACAGGCGTGTCTTGTGATGCCTTGCCTTGCAATACTATTTTACGGGCGTAATCTCTTTCGGAAAAAATTCCTAACAATCTTTCTTCTTCAATAATCATCAACGCCCCAATGTTTTTTTCTGCCATCATTTTCAATGCATCAAATACAGATGAATCTGCAGCTAAAGAATATACAAAGCTCCCTTTCGATTTTAAAATATCAGCAACTTTCATAACGCAAAATTTTAAATGAAAAAATGATTGATTTAAAGTTAGTCAGAAATTTTTATATAAAATGGCAACTTGGAAAACACTTAAGTATATGAAGCATTTAATAGGATAGATCAAAATTCTAAAGCTATTGCTGTAAAAAGTAGTGACATTTTATTTCTTAATACCGAAAACAACAATGTAGGAATGATTGATATTATTGGCTAAATTTATCGGGTAAAATTAAAATGAAACCCATGAGTGAAATCAAAAAGGAAGATATAAAACAGGAAGTGTTCGATTTGTATGATGAATACGTACATGATCATATAAACAGAAGAGATTTTGTACAAAAACTTTCATTGTATGCTGTAGGCACGCTCACAGTATCATCTCTATTAAGTTTTTTAATGCCCGATTATAAAGGCGGCATACAAACTAAAGCTGATGACCCTCGTTTAATTTCAGAATACATTACTTACACATCAACAAAAGGTGGCGGAACAATTAAGGCATTGTTATCAATGCCGGTAGATGCAAAAAAGGTACTTGGTGGGGTAGTGGTAGTACATGAAAACCGTGGACTAAATCCGCATATTGAAGATGTAGCAAGGAGGGCAGCCCTGGAAGGATTTATTACCCTGGCACCGGATGCATTAACACCATTGGGTGGTTATCCGGGCACAGATGAACAAGGAAGAGAGTTGCAAGCAAAACGAGATAAAAAAGAAATGGAAGAAGACTTTATTGCAGCATACGAATATCTCAAAACCCACAAAAGCTGTAACGGAAAAGTCGGTGTTACCGGTTTTTGCTACGGTGGCGGTATTGCTAATATGATGGCGGTTCGCATAGGAGATTTGAAAGCTTCTGTGCCTTATTATGGTGGACAACCTGCTACAGAGGATGTGCCTAAAATTAAAGCACCGTTGTTATTACATTTTGCAGAACTTGATACAAGGGTTAATGCAGGATGGCCTGCGTATGAAGCAGCATTAAAAGAAAACAAAAAAGAATATACAGGCTACATTTACCCTACCGTAAATCATGGCTTTAACAATGATACTACACCACGCTACGATAAGACTGCAGCAGCATTGGCATGGCAAAGAACTTTCGATTTTTTTAAGGAGAAATTGAAGTAAATGGAGTAGAAAAACAGCCATTGAAATTGCCTCTCATTATTTAAAAATATATTTTTAAATAATGGAAACCCATTTATTTTAACTAACAAAAAAATTTTAGACCCACTTGTACTTATGGGCCATTTGTATAGCTTGAGCTTTTGAATTTACATGTAGTTTTTCGTAAATTTTACTGGTGTGTGTTCTAACGGTGTATGGGCTGATGAAGAGTTTAGTAGCAATTTTTTTATAGTCAAGCCCTTCTACCATTAATTTTAATATTTCAATTTCACGATCACTTAAAATATCGTTTTCATTTTTTTTATCTATGTTATTCTGACTGGGATGAGTAATATTTCTCATCCATAAAAGTGTTTTGCGGGCAATAGCAGGACTCATAGGCACGCCATTAAACTCAATTGCACAGTTAATGGCTTCAATTAACTGTGCTGCCGATTCATCTTTTAATAAATAACCACTGGCACCAGCTTGTATGGCATTAAATATCTTATCATCATCATCAAATACAGTTAACACTAAAAATTTTACGTAAGGATATTTGATAGTTCCAAGTGCAATAGCTTCAATACCGTTTATAACAGGCATGTCTATGTCCATTAATATTAGTTGAGGTTGCTCTTCAGGATTTAACAGTGACATTTTTTCAAAAAACTCTTCACCATTAGAAGCTTCAAAAACGATGTGTACATTTTCGCAATCTGCCAGGTTTTGCCGTACTGTTTTTCTGTTAACCAGTTTATCATCTGTGATTGCAATTCTTATCATCCTGTAATTTTAAAAAAATAATTGGAAAAATAACATCATACATCTGCTGTATTTTCTGTAATACTTACAGTTGTACCTTGTTTATTTGAAGTTATATTACATGTATATCCTGCTTCCGAAGCTCTTTGTTTCATATTTGTAATACCATAATTTTCCTCTTTGCCTTTTCCTATAAATCCTCGTCCATTATCAGTAATTGTAAATTCAAGAATTTTTTTACTGCTTACAGTGAATTGAATATTCTTTGCTTCAGAATGTTTACAAGCATTTTGTAAGGCCTCTTGTAAAATTCTAAAAAGATTCAACATAATGGTTGGTTGCAGCGTTTTATCATTTTCAATTTCCTCTTTAAAACTACAATCTATTGCAGGATAATTTTTATTCATTCGCATGGCATAATTTATAAACCTATCACAAAAAGAGGTTACAGTCAATTCTGCTGCGTTCAACATCCAGATTGTTTCTCTCAACAATCCCATAATATTTGCACCATAATCTTTTAGGTCAGTAATGTTTTGTACATCATTTATGTCAGTACTTTTTATTCTGCTTAACCCTGCAATAAGAGCAGAGGTATAAGCACCTAAATTATCATGTAAATCTCTGCCAATTCTTACACGTTCTTTTTGCAATTCCTTTTCAACCTGTAAAGCAGCAAGTTGTTTTTTATATTTTTGCTTATTGTAGTAAACAGTTAGTAAAGAAATTAAAAATATTAATGTTATAATAATAGCTATGATGAATAACGGGGTTTTATAGAAGGGTGCAAAACTTTTTATCTGTAAAGAAAAAACGGCTGCCTTGTTCAGGTTACTATTTGATCCGGCTGCTCTAACCTCCATGTAAAGTGTTTTGTATGGAAAACCTGTATAAGTGATGGAGTTTGACCCTGATGATAAATTGGTCCAATTTTTTTCAGTTCCTCTCAGGCGATATTGATATACTACAGTGCCTCCATAAAAAGCAGGGGAGTAGGCAAATTCAAAACGAATAAGTTTATCATCAGGCATAATAGAAAATCCATTATTCACAATATCTACACTCTTACCGTTTACTTTCACATCGCTGATAAAGGCATGTAAATTTTCTTTTTTTATTACATATTTATCTGCCATACAAACGAGCAAATTTCCGTTTCCTCCAATAATAATATATTCATTGTGCTTTAGAAAAGAACCAAATGCAAATGAAGTTTTAGATACACCATCAAATGCCGCAATCGATTTAAATGCATTTTCAGATTTGTCAAAAATATTTAACCCTGAGCTGGTGGTCACCCATATTCTATTTTTATTATCACAAATTAGGTTATAGGCAATATCACTAGATAGGCCTGAGGTATGGGTGTAATGGGTGTATCTGTTATTATGATATTTATACACACCATTTCTTATTGTTGCAATCCATATTGCGCCATCCATATCTTGCGTTATAGATGTGATAATTGTTTTTTTCAAAAATGATTGCGTATCAGTATTACTATTAAAATATAAGTACGAGTTTGTAGATGGATTAATTATATCTACACCCAAATTTCCTGCTAACCATATCTTGTTTTCACGGTCTTGATAGGAACTCATATAATACTGACTGAGCAAGTATTTGTTTATGGCTGTATCAATTTTTATAATATTATTTTTTTGTGGCGCATCTACAATAAAAACGCCATAAGTTGTAGTCACCAATAATCTGTTTGTATTATCTATTGTTAGGTTCAGAATGTAGCTTTTGTATTGTCTTTCAGGCAGCTTAATTTTATTAAGTATGTTGCCTGAGTTATTTATTAAGTACAACTGATCATTGTTAACTGCCAACCAAATATTGCCCTCTTTATTACTTGTTATGGAGGAGATATTTACATTTTTTAATACAGAATTAAACTTTTGTTGTGAAGTATTTTTAAAGTTTTTAATGCTATATAAACCCGTATGCGTTCCTACAAATAAATCTGATCCTGAAAATGTTATTCCTGAGATTTTATCATTTGGGATAGGAGTAGAAATTGTTGTAAAAAAATTAAATCTTGGATTATTTACCGCAAGGCCACTACCTGCACTACCCAACCAGCTATTACCTTCATTATCAAAATAGGCGCTCAAAAAACCACCGGGAGGCAAGCCTTCGCCATTATTTGGGGCTATTAAAACCCAATCATTATTTAAGTTTGCCGGCTTTTCATATAAGCCTGTGGTGGTGCATAAAATTAATTTGTTATTGCTATAAGCCAACTCCATTGCAGTAGAGGGGTAGGAGAGTTGTCCTACTATTTTTCCTGACTTAGTATTAAAAAAAAATATTTTTTTTGCTCTATTAAAATCATACAGACAATAAATAGAATCATTTATTGAATGTGACGAACAATAGCCATTATCGGGAGATAAATTAATAGTTGGTTTTGGGCAGTTTACATAATTGGGTTTTTTTATATTAGGATAAAAAACCACCCCCTTGCTTGAACTAAATAACCAGGTATTGTAATTTGGCAATATCAACCAGTCGATAACGTCTCCATTATGGGCCTGCAATAAAGTTTTTTTACCGGTTAGTGGGTCAAATAAATGCAACCCCTGATTTTTAATAACTATTTTATTATCATTCTGTATGTAAAACTTATCGTAACTAGCCTGAAAAGAATGCTGTTCATTTTCGTTTAAATAAATTCTCGTAAATTTTTTGGTTCGCTTATTAAAATAATTTAACCCATTGCGGGTGCCTACCCACAAATTACCCGTTAAGTCTTCTTTTATGGAAAGTACAAACTGGTCACTAATGCTGTTGCTGTCTTCTGAGTTGTGTTTATAAACGGTAAAATTTGTACCGTCAAAACTGTTGAGCCCATCCTGTGTACCAATCCATACTAACCCATCTCTATCTCGGGTAATGGCATGTACACTATTTTGTGAGAGACCATTTTTTACATCATAAATAATGTAACGTTTTTGTTGCTGTGCGGTTACATTTAAAATTGCAGCATTGAACATTACTACCGTTACAAAAAAAATTGACCTTTTTATTTTTTTGAAAATAGAAACAGCCAAATTATTCATTTGTAATAAGTATAAAATGATGTTTGTTATTAGTGAACTGTCATTAATAAATGCTTTGCTAATATATTATAAAATGGCTAAACAGCATTTATTTTATACTTAAGGTTCAGTTTTCAGTATCTTTTATTTGTAGGAATAATAATACTACATTGATTTTGCCTTCGCTATAAATGCATCAGCAAATCTTTCCAATGCTTTTTTAGCGGCAGCCTTATATTGCGCTTTGGTAGTTTCTATCACTACAGGTTTTAAAGATTTTGCAAAAGCAAAAGCTCTGTTTTTTATTCTTGATTCATCTTCTGATATTTCATTATGGTATTTTTGCCCTGCAAATATTGGACTTGAAACAACAATAGTCTCTGCGTGGCTTTTTTCATTCCACAGTAATGACATACTGCCTGCTCCGGATGATGTTACATTCATATCTGGCATAACGGTACCTTCGTATTTAAACTTTTTAGTTTTTGTTATAGGAAAGCCGGCCATAGCATATCCACTACTTCCGCCTGATTTAATTTCTACATTCAGCCAAATATCAGCAAAGTCTATTGTTACATTAAAGTAGGCCACAGGTGCTCCAAGGTCTTCAGAAAATCGTGCAGCTTTTTTTATTTTTCCAAATGCAAAAGGGGTTCCTCCACCATAAATCTCATTGCCATTATTAGCAATTGTACTAATCCATACATTACCCCCCTTATCTTTTTTATCTTGAGATTTCCCATCTGAGTTTTTATAAAAATCATGATTTGATATAGCACTCCATTCAACTGTTTCTATTCCGTTTACTTTTAATTGTTTCATAAAATAGGTATAGCCATAATCACTTACTTCCTGTAGATCTGTTTGGGTAAGTTCGCCATCAGTTATTTCTAAATAGGCTGCCAGTTTTGCACCAGCTATAGAACCTGAACTTTTTTCTTTTCCTATAACACTTTCTGTTGTTGTAAATTTATAATCAACGGCTAATTGTGCTATGGCTAATTTAGTAAGTTTAGGCATAATTTTGGGCTTCCCAAATGTGCCACCTACAAGTACACTAATTTTGTCTCCGTCAGCCGATTGGCTGAATACGGCTGTTGATAAAACCAAAAGGGTTAATAAAAAGTACAAAGATTTTTTTTGCATATCAATTTGATTTAATGATTTAATAATAAAAAAGAAAGTAGTAGCTATTGACCATTGTATAGTTTCTTAGCTACCACCTCTTATCCCCAATTTTATAAATGCTTTCTATTTGGTTTTAATGATTGTTTCTTTCCAGACAGTCTTACCTGTTTCATCAGATAATACAACAAAATAGTTACCCACAGCATAAGAAGAAAAATCAACAAAGTTGGTAATCCCTGATGACTGCTTTTTGTATACTGCAGCACCTTTGCTGTCAAACACATTTATGGTTAACTTATTATTGAGGCCCATTTGAATAGGAATCATTACAGTTAGTTTATCGAACACCGGATTAGGAAAAGCAACAGGTCCAGATTTTCCATAATTAAATATCACTTTCACAACAGCACTATAAGTAAAACTGCCATCCAAATCAATCATTTTTAATCTGTAATAGTTTAAACCCATAATAGGTTGCAAGTGCTCCAATTGATACTCCTTTTGAGTGCTGCTATTTCCTGCTGCTTTTAGCAAACCAAATTTCTTAAAATTGATTCCATCTGCACTGTGCTCCACTTCAAATAAGTCTGAGTTTAATTCCTGTGAAGTTGTCCACTTTGTTGTTACCGTATTCATATTGCCATTGGCAGAAAACTCTAGCAAAGTTATCGGAAGGACAATTCCAGAAAAATCAACCATTCTTACCGTAGTTTCACTCCAATTATTGTTAATCATTCTCACATAAAGATTTTGTCGCGAATTGCTAAAGCCGCTTATACCATTGGGAGTAAATACAAAATTGGTGATCTGTCCTGCATTACCTGCAGGTAAAGAAACTCTGTTGGCATTTCCAAAGCCTGGGTCAGTGTTCCAAAACCATTCAAGAAACTGCATTTCACTAATTGGCGGTGTTCCAATTATTGATTCATAGTAAAAAACAGGTGCGTTTATAAGGCTCCAATTTCCATTGGAATCTTTTGCACGAATATGCAGGCGATGAAAACCTTTTGTGAGGCCTGCTGATGATAAACTCATTAATTGAGAAATTTGAACGCTTGGCGTTGCAAAAGTATAAGGTGTGCCATTGCCAAAGCCAGGGTCTACATCAAAGAAATATTCTGCGGCAATAATATTAGGAACTGAACTGCTTACAGGAGGCTCTTTATAAAAAAGTTTCGCTGTGGTTTCGCTCCATTTTCCATCTGCAGCCCTTGTACGCACATACAAATAATGCAGCCCGGTTGTAAGAGCACTTATGTTGCCTGAAATATTAAAACTTACATTTTGCCCGGCAGTTACAGGTGCAGCAATGGCGTTTCCAAAGCCAGGGTCTGTATCAAAAAAATATTCTGCCGAGGTAATATTTGCTGTTGGGTTTGATATAATTGGTTCACGGTAAAAAACGGATTGTTTGGTATGACTCCAATTTCCTAAAGCATCTTTTACACGTACATACAACATGTGCAACCCTGAAGGCAAAGAAGCTATGTTACCTGTTATAGCAAATGAAACCGTACCGCTTGGAGTTACTGTGGCTTGTGTACCATTCCCGAACCCCGGATCAATATCAAAAAAGTATTCTGCATTGGTTACAATTGCAGTAGTATTTGTTATAATGTTTTCCTTAAAAAAAAGCCTTGGAATAGATTGGCTAGAACGATATAAGCTATCTACAGTTCTTACATATAATATGTGAAGACCGCTGGAAAGTAAACTGATATCTGGGGTAAAAGTTAATGATGATACAACAGATGCTGGAGGGGTTACTGCCACTGTACTGCCATTACCAAAGCCGGGATCTGAGTCAAAGAAGTATTCAAATTTAAATATTTTTTCTGAAGCCTGCGCTCTAACTTCTATAGCACAGGGCAATAAAAGTATTAGAAGCAAAGGGAGCAAAATCTTTTGCATAATGAGCGGTTTATATCCTTTTACAAGGTTGAGGTACTATACTTGTTTAATGAAAAATTAATTATTTCCTTTAGCAGAAATAGTGACAGATATAGTAGTTGCTCCTGCGGATATAGGCGCAATAGTAAGTGCATAAATATTAGGAACTGGTGCTATACCACTAAGCTTGTAAGGATAATCACCTGCATAAGCCCCTGCATCAACACCATCTTTACCTGCGCCAACTGCAATGGAACTAGCTCCAAGCTTATAAGCTCCATCTGTAGATGCACCACCTACAAATGCCATTTGAGCTAATGTTGCAGTTAAATTACCAGGGTTAATTGTATTGTTTGTTCCGGTTGGTGAAACGAAATGTCCTGCTACGCTTCCTATGTTGTTTTCAACTATAGAATTTGCAAATGTGTTTACTGATCCTGTAGCAGAATATTGTATATTATTCAACAAATAAAAATTTTGCATATTCATTGCATAATAACCATATACAACATTGTTTTTAAAAAGGCCGCTTACCCTGCTGTCTAATATTAATGGATACTGAAAAAGGTTAGTAGGGTAATTAAATAAATTGTTGGTGAATTCCATATTGGTGGTAATGCCTGACCCGGTGTTATTTTTTATGGACGGTAAATAATTTGCTGCACCTGTATGATAACATTGGCGTACTGCCATTCCGGAAATATTTGTAGCATTTGTGTTACCTATAAAAATAACTCCGGTAATGTGGCATCTGCTAATGAGCAAATTGTTCACACCCATATAAACAGAACTGGTTGTTAGACCCATTACCTGCGATGAAGCTGACAAGGTATTATAAAAAGTTAGATCGCCTACCGTAGCTGCATAACTTGTGTTCACCTGTGTTTGAGGATTTAAATTTAAAAAATAGCCAGGTCCTATTACTACTAGTCTTTTTGTAAATATGCACGGCCCATAGGTTGTTGGGCTTTGCTCCACATGTATTGTATCCCCAGATAATATTGAAGCGTTGTCATGTGCGGCCTGAAGTGTACCGGTAAAATCTGCAACAATTGCCGGCACAGGGTTATTGCCATTATTATTAAGACGCCATATTTTGGCTTGTGTAGTTTGTACGAATGCAATACTGATTAATAAAAACCCGGCTCTAAATAAATTTGTCTTCATGTTAATTTTGTTTAAATTTTATGAACACAAAAATTCATTCAAAAAAACTAGTATGCAATACTGCAAATGCAGTATATATTAAAAAGATGTATTTAAAATTTTATCATTATGAATATCCATGCTGTTATCAGGAAAATGATTTCGCATAAATTTTATAAAATAACTGAGTAATATTTGGATTTTTTTTAGATGCCTATTATTGTTGTGCAGATTTATTTTGCACTGCATAGAATATTTAACTGAACAGTTAAAAAGGTATACTATAATTACATTTACTTCAATTACCCAAATGCCCCTCATGAGATTTTTCTTTTCATAGGATTTTGTGTTTCGTGTAATTTTCCTTCGTCATAATTTTCCTTTATTCTCATTACAAAATTTTTGAATGAATAGAATAGATATTTATTTTAGCCTTATTCGTTAATTCGTTTGTAAGTACTATAACATTATTTTTAATGTGATATAAAAATATGGGAGTGATTATTAAAACTTAAAAAATGTTGTTAACTGTTTTCCCATTTTAAGGTCCAGATTTTTCATGTTTTGTAGAAATCAGACTACAGTTATCAAATAATATTATCACATAATATTTTAATCAAAATAAATTTTTTTTTTTTTTTTTTATTGGAAATTTTAAATAAATATTTTTAATATTTTGGGTGGTCTATAATCAA
>JANPIF010000367.1:0-5097 GCA_031424845.1 Ferruginibacter sp. | reverse complement strand
GTAGATGGAAAATCTGCAACTTATATAGATATTTCTGCTAACAAGAGTGATACAGTAAACATTTTTATTCCTACAGAAGCCAAGCCTGTAGCGGTAAAACAAGTGCCAGTAAAAAAAGAGGTGGAAGAAAAAGCTCCTGTAAAAGACAAGAGATTTTTGGATATTGAAATGCAAAATCCCAACACAAAAACTGTTGAAAAAACTACTGAAACAACCCCAAGTGTAGAAAAATTATCAGAAGGAAAAGTAGTTAAAACTGTTACAGAAAAAACAACAGAACAAACGATTCCTACAAATAAACCTGTTGTAAGTTTCAATTCTGATTGTAAAGCAAATGCAGATGAAAATGATTTTTTAAAAATAAGAAAGAAAATGGCTGCTGCTTCCGGCGATGATGGGATGGTGAGCGCTGCGACAAAGATTTTTAAGTCAACATGTTTTACTGTAGACCAAATAAGGAATTTAAGCTCGTTGTTTTTAACTGACGGAGGAAAATATAAGTTTTTTGATGCAGCTTATCCCCGAATAAGCGATACTCAAAATTTTGCCAGCCTACAAAACCAACTTTCAGATGTATACTACATTAATAGATTTAAAGCCATGATACAAAATTAATGGCCAGATATTTTTTAGAAGTGGCTTACAAAGGCACTGCTTATTCTGGTTTTCAGGTACAAGAAAATGCCAATACCATACAGGCTGAAATAGAAAAAGCATTGCTTGTTTATTTTAGAAAACCGTTTTCATTAACTGGTTCCTCCCGAACGGACGCCGGTGTACATGCAAGGCAAAATTTTTTTCATTTTGATAATGAGACTGTTTTTACCCAAGCAGAAACTTCCAAAGCTATTTACCATTTAAATGCTATTCTTCCGCTGGATATTGCAATAAAAACTATAAGGCCGGTGGGAGAAAATGCCCATTGTCGTTTTGATGCAACAGCTAGATCCTATAGGTATTCTGTGCACCAGCATAAAGATCCTTTTTTACTGGATGATTCATATTACTACCCATATCCATTAAATATTGAAGCAATAAATAAAGCAGCCAGATTGATGTTTGAATATACAGATTTTGAAAGCTTTGCAAAAAAAAATACGCAGGTTTTTACCTATAACTGTACCATTTTTTCAAGCGAATGGAAGCTGGAAAATAATACACTTGTGTATTACATTACAGGCAATCGCTTTTTACGTGGAATGGTGCGTGGATTGGTAGGAACGATGCTTTTGGTAGGTAAGGGAAAATTCAGTTTGGAGGATTTTAAAAAGATTTTAGAAAGTAAAGACTGTAGTAAAACTGATTTTTCTGCGCCGGCTAAAGGATTGGTTTTAATGGAGGTAAAATTCGATGAAAAAATTTTATTAAACCCCTAACAGCAACTGTTGCCCCCTTTAGTGGTAAAGTTTTATTCCTCCATTTTTTATATAAATCCTCTCACGTTTTTTACAGGTGATGCAATTATTTGTTCATTTTAAATTTGGCAGATTCATATTCAAACCTTATTTAAGTCATATAAAAATGCCCCGAAATAATTCGAGGCAATTTTAAAATTATAATTTATTTATTATTCATCTTCTAAAGAAAATGGATATTCATATGCTCCATCATAACCTGGATAAAAACCTGTAATAGTCACATCTTTTGCTGTACCAATAGTAGCTTTTAATTCTTCTACCGATTTTACATCTTTACCATTCACTTTTAAAATTACAAAGCCGTCTTTCATTCTACTCTGTTTTTCTATAACACCTTCAGGCTTTATTTTTCTTACAATTACACCACCTGTAATGCCATAATCTTTGGCTTTTTTAGGATCGAGGCTTACTAGATCTGCCCCCAATTTATCTGCAGCTACTTCGCCTTTTACCACATCATAATTACCAGCTTTGTTTTTAAGGGTAATGTTAGAAGTAATTTCTTTACCATCACGTAAATAGTTAATTGTTACTTTATCACCAGGCTTATAACGGCTTACTTGCTCTTGCATTTCTGCGCCCGTACTTACTGCTACACCGTTTAATTTTAAAATAATATCGCCAGGTTTTACACCTGCAGCAAAGGCACCACCGTCTTTAGGAACTTCTCTAACAAATATGCCGTAAGCATCCACCGGAATTCCTAATTTCTTTTTTTCATCATCGCTCAAGTCACTTGGTGAGGCATACACAATTCCAATATAGGCACGTTGTACTGTACCAAATTTTATAATATCATCTACCACTTTCTTTACAATATTTACTGGTATAGCATATGAGTAACCAGAATAATAACCTGTTGGAGATGCAATGGCAGAATTAATTCCTACAATTTTTCCATCTGTATTTACCAAAGCACCACCACTGTTGCCCATATTTACTGCGGCATCGGTCTGTATAAAAGATTCTACTCCAGGTGCACCCGCTTTATCTCTGTTTAAATTTAAACTTCTCGACTTTGCACTTACAATACCTGCAGTTACAGTTGTTTCTAAATTTAATGGATAACCAATAGCCAATACCCACTGACCAATTTTTACTTCATCTGAATTGCCATAAATTAAATATGGTAAACCTGCAGCTTCTACTTTAATAACTGCCAAATCATAAGCAGGATCAGTACCGATTACTTTTGCTTTGTAAGTTTTTTTATTGCTAAGGGTAACAGTAATTTCATCTGCAGATGCTACCACATGATTGTTTGTAACAATAAATCCATCTTCACTTATTAATACACCTGAGCCTGATGCTCGCTGCTCTGGAATTACGTTATTTCTTCTTCCAAAAAATTGCTCCATCATATCATCATCTCCAAAAAGATCGCTGAAAGGATTTTGCTGACGCTGCCTAGGCAAGCTATTAGAAATCTGTTTAGCGTTGGTTTTGGTTTTTATATGTACAACAGCCGGAGTTGCTGCTGCTGATGGACCGGTAAAATCTATTGCTCCGGGAGGTGTGGTAGCGCCATCCAAAAAGCCTGCTTGTTTGGCATAGTTAGCTGGCAACACACCTGCTATTTGTCCACCATAAGTAGCACTGTTTTTTAAATATTTTGTGTAACCCCAAACAACGCCCAATGTGGTAATTGCGCTGATGGCTACCGTAAATGCGATTTGTTTAAATTTCATTTTTGTATGGGTTTATAAATTGTTATTATAATAAAAACTATTGTTTCAAAATGCATGCCTTTATAAAACAAAGTAACGATATACTGACAAAATGCTATTTACCCTTAAGCCTAATTAACAATAAATTAGTAAGAGTTTCGTAGATTATAATCCCAACAAAAACTCCATAGTATCTTCCCCGTCTGCATACGTAAACAAATCTGGGTTTTGCGCAGCACCAAATCCTACATGTCCATTCCCTACTATACACTGCACATCATTGTTGTTTTGTAAGTTCTCTATTGTACTTTTCTTATTATCATAATATTCATAAAACAACTGACTAATGGGTGAAAACAAACCTTTATTTTCAACCAATAATGTAGCCTCATTGGTCATGTAATACACGTTGTTCAACAAAATGATAGATAGGTTATAATCGTAATAGTTTTTGTATTTATGATGATCAGCAAAATATTTATATGCCTCAAAAGATTTTAAAAGCGGCACAAAATCATATTCTTGCGGTATATATATTTTTGTGACATTTCTACAGCCAAGTCCAAAATATAAATGAATATCATCTGCCAATTGCTTAAGTTCTTCTGGGGTTTCATTTCCAGATAATACTGCCACTGATGTTCTGTTTTTTCTAATAATATTTGGGTATTTGCCAAAATATTCTTCAAAAGATTTTGCTGCACTATTACCGCCCGTGGCTATGTATGCATCGCAACCTTTTAGCATATCTGCAAACATAATATGGTTTTGTATTTCCACATCATGGCTATACAAAAATTTCACTAAATGCTTTAATAAAATATCATCCTTGCTAGATAATTTTACTGTTTGGTAATGCCCGCTGATAAAAACTGCCAACATATCATGAAACCCCACCATTGGTATATTTCCTGCCATTACAATTCCTACATTTTTTGGCTGAATATTATCATCAATATGGTAATGCGCCACCCATTTTTCCAAAGCATTTCTCGTAAGAAAATTATGGGCAATTTGGTTGGCTGAATGTTGAATAAACTCCGGTGTAAACCATCCGTTTTTGTAAAAAGCCTGTTGTTTTATTTCCTGCCATTCTTCGGTATCGGCTTGTAGGTATTCCCCTGCTTTTACCATTAATTCAATTCTTTCTTGTACGTTCATAAGGTTCTTATTAAATTGCAGCAAATTTACAACGATGGCAATCAAAATAACAGATGAATGTATAAACTGCGGGGCATGCGAACCCGAGTGCCCAAATAACGCTATTTACGAAGGCGGAGTAGAATGGGCAATAGCTGACGGAACTACCATAAAAGGCAGCTTTCAATTAATGGATGGCACAGTAATAGATGCCGATAAACGCAATGCACCAATAGAATCTGACACTTATTATATTGTACCAAATAAATGTACAGAGTGCCAGGGTTTTCACGAAGAGCCACAGTGTGCTGCTGTTTGTCCGGTAGATTGTTGCGTGCCTGACGAAGATTACAGAGAAACTGTAGAAGAATTAATGGAAAAGAAAAACCATCTACACATTTAAAATTTTTATTTTACGAAGCGAAAGTATTTTGTGCTTTCGCTTTTTTGTATCTCTACCTTTTAGTTTTTTATTACCTTTCGTTTATGTATAAATATTTTGCGTGTGTGTTGTTGTCTGGAGCAATTGTTTCAATTTTCTCTTGTGCTTCTCCTAAAAAAGAGGAGCCGATAGACCCTGATAAATATAAACCCTCACTCCTAAAAGCCGATGAAGATTTTGCGGAATTAAGCATTCAAAAGGGATTAAAAGATGCTTATTTGGAATATATAGACAGCAATGGAGTGTTGCTTCGACCCAATGTTATTCCCATTGCAGGGGCAGATGCAGTTGATTATATTATTGGGTTAAAAGATACTGGTTATACCATGCAATGGAAACCAACGGATGCAGTAGTAGCGGCATCTGGCGAGCTTGGTTACACTTATGGTGTTTATCAATTAAAACCATCATTGGTAGATACCGCTTTTTA
>JANPIF010000366.1:0-8402 GCA_031424845.1 Ferruginibacter sp. | reverse complement strand
GCATACGTCAGCAAAATCGACATTAATTTGGCCGGTGCTGTTAATGTCATCCGTAATACATTTTGCAGCTGTTGCTAAAATATCATCTGCCTTGTTGAAGGCTTCCTTCATTTTTAAATTACCAAACTGGTGACGCAATTTATCATTGCTAATCACCAGTAAAGTATCGACATGGTTTTTCAATAACATGATGCCCTCTTCTGCCTGGGCTATGCGTTTTTTTCCTTCGTATGCAAATGGTGTGGTAACAATTCCTACCGTAAGTATTTTTAAATCTTTACAAATTTTTGCAATGATGGGTGCACCGCCTGTGCCTGTACCACCGCCCATACCTGCAGTAATAAACGCCATCTTAGTATTTACTTCTAATATTCTTTTTATTTCTTCCAGACTTTCTTCTGTAGCTTGCCTGCCAATGGATGGGTTAGCACCTGCACCCAACCCTTGTGTAAGGTGTGGACCGAGTTGTATTTTATTGGGCACATTACTTAATGCAATTGCCTGCGCATCTGTATTGCAAATAATGAAATTTACGCCTTCTATATTTTGGGCAAACATGTGGTTTACTGCATTGCTTCCGCCGCCGCCTACGCCTATCACTTTTATGATAGAGGACTGGTCTTTGGGCAAATCAAAATGTATCATGTTGTGTTGTTTTTAGAGCCCCCCTACGTCCCCCCCGAGGGGGGATAAGTGAGCAGTGATTATTTTATAATTCAAAAACCGTTAAGCTCATTCGCTTCGATAATCCCTCCCTCTTGGGGAGGTTAGGAGGGGCTTTTTTATAGCTCCCCGTCTTCTTCTTCTTTAAACATTTCAATTAAATTGGTTTTAAAGCTGTCCATAAAACCTTTAATTGTTTTTTTACGCTTTACAATTTCAGGTTCTTTTTCTTCCACAGTGTCTGTTACTTCAGCTTCTATAGGCGCCTCCTGCATGATGCCGGTACCTGCTACTTTTATAAAATTGGTATCAAACTTTTTATTTTTATTTTCATAATCGTTGTAGCCTTTTAAAATTAAACCGATACAGGTGCTGTACATTGGCTTGGATAATTCATCTATCTGCGAACCGCTTAAATGCTCGTTTGGAAAACCAATGCGTGCATTTAAACCTGTTACATATTCTGTAAGCTGTAACAAGTGTTTTAATTGTGACCCACCACCCGTAAGAATGATCCCACCATTCAGCATTTTATTATCTAACCCTACTTGTTTTAAATGGAAGGTTACAAAATCCATGATCTCACTCATGCGAGCTTGGATGATATTGGCAAGATTTTTTACAGAAATTTCTTTTGCAGCCATGCCACGCAAACCTGGTATGGTAATAAATGCATTGGTTTTTGTCTCGTCTGCTAATGCACTACCAAATTGAATTTTCATTTGTTCAGCCTGCGTTTTCAACACACCTAAACCTGTTTTAATATCATGCGTAATGTTTTCGCCACCAAAAGGAATAACTGCAGTATGCTTTAAAATACCTTCGTAAAATACAGCAAGATCAGTAGTACCACCACCAATATCTACAATGGCTACGCCTGCTTCTAAATCTTGATCGCACATTACTGCTGCCGCAGATGCAAGCGGTTGTAACACCAGATCCTGTGTTTTTAAACCTGATTTTTCTACACTGCGGTTTATGTTTCTGATGGCATTTTTATCACCCGTAATGATGTGAAAATTTGCACCAACTTTTACCCCGCTGTATCCAATTGGGTTTGGTATGTTCTGAAAATTATCTACCGTAAACTCCTGCGGAATTACATCAATAATTTGATCTCCTGCGGGGATATAAGTTCGGTACTGGTCTGCTATTAATTTATCAATTTCTTCCTGGCGTATTTCATCGTCGTTTTGCTGACGTACAATATCGCCACGGGTTTGTAAACTTTTAATGTGATGTCCCGCTATACCAACATATACTTCGCTAATAGATAAACTTGGATTAGATGCATAACAATTTTCCAGCGCAGTTTGAATGGCTTTAATGGTTTGGTCAATATTTAAAACCATACCATGTTGTACGCCATTGCTGTTGGCTCTACCAAAGCCTAAAATTTCCAGCTTACCAAACTCATTTTTGCGCCCTGCAATTGCTGCAATTTTTGTAGTTCCAATGTCTAAGCCTACGATAACGGGTTGTTCCTGATTCATAGTTGTGTGTGTTTTGTTTGTGTGTGTGTGTGTTTGTGTTATTTTAATAGTTACAAGTTGTGGGTTTCGGGTTTGGGTTTTTTTTAAACTTTGAACCTTTTACTTTTTACGGGTAACTGTTTTTTAGTTTGTTGGTTACTGGTTAAAAGTTGCGGGTTTTTGGTTTTTAAACTTTGAACCATTCACTTTATACAGGTAACTTTTTTAATTTTAATTATTTAATAGAACTTTTTTTATTTACACCTCTCTACCTCAGCCCCGCCTCTCCATGGGAGAGAAAACACAGTCTCACCTTCCTCCACCGAGGGGACCGAGGGTGCTTCTAATAATCATTGTTTGCTTTTGGTTTCTGTGGTATTGCCGGTTTTTTTGCAGGCATTACAACAGAAGGTTTCTTATTTTTTACCACTGGCAATACAGCAGGTTTTTTTATTGGTTTGGTTGCTGTTGGTTTTACAACAACAGGTTTTTTTACAGCAGGTTTTGCAACTAATGGTTTTGTAACAGTTGGTTTTGCCACTACCACTGCTGGTTTACTTACTATTGGTTTAGCCACAATTACAGGTGTTGGCTTTACAACTGCTGGTGGTGAAACTATTGCTACCGGTGCTATAGCTGGGGTTACTCCTTCATCATCTCTCTCAATTGATTGCTGAATCAGCGAACTATCTGATACTCTTTTATCAGTTTCAGGCAAGAATACTTGCGATGAATCTGCTGACCTTTTTGCAGCATCTTCTGCAATAAATTTGATGAGTTCCATCGTTCTTAATGAATCTGCTGCAATATCTTCTCTACCTCTAATACTTGCTACTACTTGGTTTTTATATTGCAGGTTAATCACACTATATCGATTCCATCCTGCTTGCGTAATTACTCCTTTATAAAACAGCTTCAATTTTGAAAATTTAGCATCTACATCTGTGGCTTCGCCAAAAAGAATTCGTTGCTTTCCAAGTTTTGGTACCATTTCAAAAGTTCTGTTTGCTGCTATATCCACTTGGTCTATCATGGCCATTAAAAAACTATCCGCCAATATTTTTATGCTGATGTTTTTTATGTTACACAACAATGTACTGTCAGGCTTAGATAATATTCTCGCATCTGATGTAAACCCTGTAAACACCGGTAGCCTTGCAGAAAATTTATCGCTCAATGGTAAAATGGTGCAACTGCTGTCTATATAAAACGTATTGCCCGTCATGGTAAATAACCTTGCTATTGGCTCTCTTTCTTCTACTGTTACTTTTAAAAAATTGTTGTTGTCAAAAAATAATTCAGCGTTTTTTATCCATACATCTTTCTCCAATGCTCTTTCAATTTTTTTTAGGTCAATGGATGCCAATGATTTTTTCTGTGTACTATCTCCACCATAGTTTTTTATGATATTATACACATCAGTTTTATCAATGAAAAACGTATTGCTTACACCGGTAATGTTTATTTCAACACCACTACAATATTTTGCTTCTTTGCTATGCACGGCTGATACAAGCAGCGTAATACAACCTGCACCCACCGCTATCCATAATAGAGCAGTGAAAAAATGAATGATATTTTTTTTATTAATCGTCATTTAATTTTCTAAAATATTTTTAATCATTGGTACCATTGCATCTATATCTCCTGCGCCGGCGGTGATGATAAGAGATCCAGCCTCCCTAAATCCCTCCCGAGGAGGGACTTTACAGCTTTGTAAGTATTCAATCAACTCTTTTTTATCTAAAATTTGTACAGAACTATTTTTCATTTTAGAAGCAATCAATTCGCTTGTTACGCCTGGCATTGGTAATTCCCTCGCCGGGTAAATGGGTAACAAAATTGTTTCATCTGCCATGCTTAACACTTCTGCAAAACCATCAGCTAAATCTTTTGTTCTGCTAAATAAATGCGGCTGAAAAATAACCGTACATTTTTTGCCCGGAAACAAATTTTTAGCTCCTGTAATTAATGCACGCAATTCTTCCGGATGATGTGCATAATCGTCGATAATTACAAGCCCCTCCCCGACCCTCCCCTGAGGGGAGGGAGACCGCAAGACATACTCAAATCTCCTCTTCACTCCTTTAAATGATGAAACCGCCGCTTTTATTTTATCATCATCTATTTTTAAATATTTTGCCACAGCAATTGCTGCCATTACGTTTTCAATGTTGTGCAAGCCTCCCATATTTAAAACCACCTCATTAATCGTCCAAAAATTATTTATAACATCAAATTGATATGCACCATTTTTTATTTCTAATTTATCAATATGAATGTTGGCATCTCTATCTTCAAAACTATAAGTGCATGTATCAGCCACTTTAAAATCTTCGATTCTTTTTATACCTTTCTTCACAATCAAACAACCACCTTTTTTTATTCTTTCTGTAAATTGAATGAACGCCTCCTGCATATGTTCCTCCGTACCATAAATATCCAAATGGTCTGCATCCATTGCTGTAATGATGGCTATATCAGGATTCAACTTTAAAAAACTTCTGTCATACTCATCGGCTTCTACCACAGAAACATTGTTTGTACTGCCCCAAAAATTAGTATCATAATTTGCCGCAATACCACCTAAAAAAGCATTGCAACCGTAACCACTATCTTTTAAAATATGTGCAATCATTGCACTGGTAGTTGTTTTGCCATGGGTACCAGCCACACAAATATTAAAAGTATTTTGAGTTAGCAAACCCAATACATCACTACGTTTTAGCAGTGTATAATTATGTTGCTTATAAAAATTTACTTCGCTGTGTGTTGCAGGTATAGCCGGTGTATAAACCACTACATCTGCATTTTTATCTAAGAGATTTACATCATCTTCAAAATGTATGGCAATACCTTCTTCTGCTAATTTTTTTGTTAGTGGCGTTTCTGTTTTATCGTAGCCGCTCACTTTTACACCCTTCTCATTAAAGTATCTTGCAAGCGCACTCATACCAATGCCTCCGATGCCGGCAAAATAAATTGATGATATGTTTTTAATGTCCGTCATGCCCTGTTTATAGACTGTAATATTTGTAAAGCAATTATTTCATCTGCATTATTTACTGCAAGTTTTGCAATATTTTCTGCCATTTCCATTTGTGTCTTTTCATTTGCACATAAGTTTAACAAAGTGGGCATTAACTCATTTATTGCTGCTGCATCTTTAATCACAATAGCTGCATGCTTATTTACCAGCGCATTCGCATTTGCAGTCTGGTGATCTTCCGCCGCAAAAGGATAAGGCACAAATATCACCGGCTTTTTTACCAGGCAAAGCTCAGCCACTGCCATTGCTCCACTCCTGCTTACCACCACATCTGCCGCTGCATAAGCGTATTCCATTTGTGTTATAAAATCCTTCATGTAAATACCTGGCAATCCATTTACTGTTGCCGTAGCTTTTTCAAAAAACGGTTTACCGGTCTGCCATATTAATTGCAAATTATTTTTAGCAACCTCCATAATATTTTTATCAATTACTTCGTTTATAGATTTTGCACCAAGGCTGCCACCCACTACCAACACCGTTTTTTTATGTAGCTCTAATCCAAAATAATTTACAGCCAGTTCCTTTGTAACTGTGCTGTGGCTTATGGCCCGGCGTACAGGATTACCGGTTAAAATAATTTTATCTTCCGCAAAAAATTGTTGCATAGCATCGGAAGCTGTAAAAATTTTGGTAGCTTTTTTACCCAACATTATATTACTCTTACCTGCAAAAGAGTTGCTCTCGTGTATAAATGTTGGAGTGTTTTTACTCTGAGCAAATCTTAAAACCGGATAGCTTGAGTAACCACCAACCCCAATAACTGCATCAGCTTTAAACTGTTTAAATATTTTTGATACCTGAAAAAAACTTTTAATAATCTTAAACGGTAAGCCAATATTTTTTATCAAAGAACTTCTGTTGAAACCCGCTATATCCAATCCTCTAATATCGTAACCTGCCTGCGGTACTTTTTCCATTTCCATTTTTCCTTTGGCTCCTACAAATAAAAACTCCGCATGTGGCTTCATTTTTTTTATCGCATTTGCAATCGCTATTGCAGGAAAAATATGTCCGCCAGTACCACCACCTGCTACAATAATGCGCAAAGGTTTTGTATCATCTCCCAGTTTTATTTCTCCTATGTTATTTACATCATTCATTTACGCAACTACAGGTTCTTTTTCTGCTGAAATAATTTTTGCATTTTGTGCAGCCAGTTTTCCTTCCTGCTGTTCTACGTTTCTTGCCACACTTAATATGATACCGATTGATAAACAGGTGAACAAAAAGCTACTTCCACCCATACTTACCAGTGGTAATGTAACACCAGTGTTCGGAAATAAATTTACATTAACACCCATGTTTGCTACTGCTTGTATTACCAGCGTAAAACTAAGTGCCAGTGCCAGAAAAGCTCCAAATGCAAAAGGGCATCTTCGGTAAATTCTTATACATCGAAACAGAAATAATAAATAAATGAAGCAAATGATGACTGCGCCAAATATGCCATATTCTTCTATAATAATTGCATAAATAAAATCGCTGTAACTGTGAGGTAAAAAATTTCTTTGCTCACTATTACCCGGTCCTTTACCAAGCCAACCGCCTTTTGCAATGGCTATTTTAGCCTGGTTTATCTGGTATAACTTTTCGTTGTTATCTTCCTTTTTACTGTAAACAAAAGTTTGTATTCTTCCTATCCATGTTGGTACACGACCTGTTGCTAAAAAAGAAGGAAGCTTTTTTTGTTCTCCTGCCTTGGTATCGTATGTGCTTACCGCAACACTTACCAATAGCAATACAGGAATCATTGCTACACCCATGGTTAATAAAATATGTTTGGTACTAACCCTGCCAATAAACATTAATAAAAAACTTGTACCTGCAATTAAAACAGATGTAGATAAATTGGCAGGCGCAATCAAAATGCAAATGATAGCAACAGGAATTACAATTGGTAAAAATCCTTTTTTAAAATCTTTAATAACAGCTTGCTTTCTGCTCAATTGCCTGCTCATGTACATAAACAATGCAAGCTTTGCAAGGTCAGATGTTTGAAAAGTCATATTAATTACAGGCAACTTTATCCAGCGACTTCCGGCATTTAATTGCACTCCAAACAACAGCGTATATATAAGTAATGGAATAGATATTAAAAACAGTATCAATGCAACTCTTGAGTATAAAGTATAATTAATTCTATGCGCAAAATAAATAACCATTAAACCTAGCATTATAAATGCAAACTGCTTAAACAAATAACTTTCTGTACTCTTACTCATGCGGTATGCAAGCGAGCCAGTACTGCTATAAACCAATAACAAACTTGCAAGTGTAAGAATAATTACGATGGCCCAAATAACTCGATCACCCTTGGTTTTTTTCACAAGGTTGCCACCCATATTTATAAGGTCAGGCTTAAAAAAATCTCTTATGTTATTTGCTTCGAGCATCTTTGTTTTAAATAATTTTATTTTTTTGTTTACCGGCGGATGGGCAGTGATTTGGCTTCATTGGTCCCGCTTTTTTGCGGGACACATTTCACCGATATACCTTTAATCATCTTTTATCGACGTTTAATTGTTAGTTCATTTCTGTCAATTTTTTTTAATTTCTACCTTAATAAATCCACTGTTCAAATTATTAACAATGTCAGGGTGAGCTTGTCGAACCCGTTGTAATAAACCAACCCGCCTTCGACAAGCTCAGGCTGACACTCTTTAATTTTTAAAGAAATCACAAATCCTTCACAGCTTGCTTAAACTGGTTTCCTCTGTCTTCATAATTTTTAAACAAATCAAAACTTGCACAAGCCGGACTCAATAAAACAACATCACCTTTTTCTGCAAAATGATATGCAGATTGCACTGCATCTTTTGCATTATCTGTATTTACAATCAATGAAACAATGTCACCAAATGCCTCATGTATTTTTCTGTTTTCTGTTCCCATACAAACAATTGCTTTTACTTTTTCTTTCACCAAATCTATCATTGCTGCATAATCGTTTCCTTTATCAACTCCACCAAGAATAAGTATTACCGGTTTCGCCATTGTTTCCAATGCATACCATGTACTGTTTACATTTGTTGCTTTGCTATCATTAATAAACTCCACTCCACGAACTGTAGCCACAGGCTCCATACGGTGTTCCAAGCTTTCAAACGTTTGTAAAGCTTCTCTTATTTTTTCTTTTCTGATGCCCACTGCAAATCCTGCTACGCTGCCTGCCATACTGTTGTATTGATTGTGTTTTCCTTTTACTGCAAAATCTG
>JANPIF010000365.1:0-6537 GCA_031424845.1 Ferruginibacter sp. | reverse complement strand
CAGGTAGATGACTACCAGTTTGGCGGTGGTGCAGGCATGGTGATGATGATAGAACCTTTGGTTAATGCTGTAGAAAGTTTGCAAAAAGAAAAACAATATGATGATGTAATTTATCTCACTCCCGATGGTGAATCATTCAATCAAAAGATGGCCAACACCCTTTCCTTAAAAAATAATTTATTAATGATATGTGGTCATTATAAAGGTATTGACCAGCGTTTTAGAGATCATTTTGTAACCAAAGAAATTTCAATTGGAGATTATGTATTAAGCGGTGGAGAACTGGCTGCAGCTGTACTTACTGATGCAATTGGAAGATTACTTCCCGGTGTATTAAATGATGAAAGTTCTGCACTTACAGATTCATTTCAGGATAATTTACTGGCACCACCAGTTTATACAAGGCCAGAAGTTTTTAGAGGATGGCCTATACCCGATGTTTTAAAAAGTGGCAACCATAAATTGATTGAGGAGTGGCGGCATGAGCAAGCGGTGGAAAGAACTACTTTGAGAAGGCCGGATATATTAGAATGAGAAAATCTGCAAATGTGCAAATAGCCAAATAGCCAAAATTTAAAACGCCCCTGAAATCTCAGGGGCGTTTTAATATTATTAAAATAATATTAATCCTTAAAAATATTTTCGTCAATTTTTATGTTTGTTTCAATTTTATCAAATGCAATTGAAACCATTCCGCCTTGCATTGCTGTAGAGTATGCAAACCAATAGCCATCTGCATTTTGCTTATAATCTCCATATGGAGTTTCTACTTCCATTTCAGTACCATCTGGTCCTTTTGCTTTAGAAATTGTTTTTATAACTCTATTGGTTTTTTTATCTATTAAAAATAAAGAAGTTTTGCCTGATTTCTGCGTAACTTTTAATTTATATACATCAGTACCATCCACTTTATCATCTCCAACTAATTCAACTGTTGTACCTTTTGCTTTATAATTATAGAGTGTACTATGTATATCAAGTGCACCTTGCATTTCTTTTAATTCTTCTTCTGTACTTACTTTAGGTTCCGTCATTTGTTGAATAGGCATGAACATCGAACCTTTGGTAGGAGTAATAATTTGATAATTGGATGTACCCATGATCTCAAAATCAAATCGAAATCCTTTCATATGTTCTATGGTCATAGTTGCAGGAAAATCTTGCCCCTGCGCACTCATAGTGCCGGTTTTTTTAACAGATGTTAGCGAAGCAAGTTTTGCTTCTCCACCCATTGCTTCAATATTTTTAGCTACTATTTCATCAGCAGTTTGCGCAAATACACTCATACTTGTAGTAAAAGCCAGACCAACGAATAATAATTTTTTAAGCATTTTCATTTTGTTAGATTTAAGTTTTTTGTCAGAATTAAATTTGAAACTAAACAATTATTTCGATCACAAATATAATGTATCAATACATTTGCAATCATAAAACATGTATTAAAATACAAATATTATACAAACGGCTAAACAAGCATTTGAACGATGAAAAACTCATGTAGTGTAAAAGGAAATGTTGTAGATATATTCAACAAAAATATTTTTTTTGGCGAAGTGGAAACGGTAAATGGAATCATTAAATCAATTAATAAAATAAGTGATTTTGCAATGGATGGCTCCAATTTTATTTTGCCTGGTTTTATTGACAGCCACGTACATATTGAAAGCAGTATGCTCATTCCCTCAGAATTTGCACGGCTTGCAGTTATACATGGTACAACAGGCACTATTAGCGACCCACATGAAATAGCCAATGTTTGTGGAATGGAAGGCGTACAATTTATGATTGAGAATGGAAAAAAAGTTCCTTTTAAATTTCATTTTGGTGCACCGAGTTGTGTACCTGCTACTATTTTTGAAACAGCAGGTGCAGCTTTAAATGCAAAAGATGTAGAAGCATTATTGGCAATGCCAGATATTTTTTATCTCAGCGAAATGATGAATTTTCCCGGAGTGCTACATGAAGATGAAGAAGTAATGCAAAAAATAGCTGCGGCAAAAAAGATAAACAAACCTGTAGATGGGCATGCACCGGGCCTAAGAGGCGAAACAGCAAAAAAATATATTGATGCAGGTATGAGTACAGATCATGAATGTTTTACTGCGGAAGAAGCTTTGGATAAACTTGGCTACGGAATGAAAATATTAATACGGGAAGGTAGTGCTGCAAAAAACTTTGATGCATTGATAGAATTAATGCATGATCATTGTGACAATATGATGTTTTGCAGCGATGATAAACACCCCGACAGCCTAGCCGCAGGCCATATAAACCATTTGTGTTCAAGAGCAGTTGCTAAAGGTATTGATGTGTTTAAAATATTAAAAGCTGCGTGTATAAATCCGGTATTGCATTATAAAATGAAAAATGGTTTATTAAACATTGGTGACCCGGCAGACTTTATTGTTGTAAAAAACCTAAGTGATTTTGAAGTGGTGCAAACTTATATTGATGGAATGTTGGTAGCAGAAAATGGAAAAACATTTATTGAAGCTGTGTCAACAACCATCATAAACAAATTTGATTGTAGTAAAAAGAATCCTTCTGACTTTGCATTAAAAGCAACAGAAAATCAAACAGAAATTTTTGTTATTGAAGCTTTGGAAGGACAATTAATTACCAATAAGCTTATAAAAACTGCTATTTTAAAAGATGGGCTAATTGTAACCGATGTTGAAAATGACATTTTAAAAATTGTGGTGGTAAACCGTTATAAAGATTCACCGATAGCTATTTCATTTATAAAAAATATTGGACTTACCCATGGAGCCATTGCATCTTCTGTAGCACATGATAGCCACAATATTGTAGCTGTAGGTGTAGATGATGAAAGCATTTGCGAGGCAGTGAATTTAATTATAGAAAAACAAGGTGGAATAAGTGCTGTGTCTGACGATAAAGAAATGGTTTTACCATTACCAATTGCGGGACTAATGAGTGATGAAGATGGATTTAAAGTAGCAGCAGATTACACAACCATTAATAGTTTTGCTACCAACGAACTTGGTAGTACAATGGCTGCGCCGTTTATGACATTATCTTTTATGGCATTGTTGGTTATACCACATTTAAAATTAAGCGATAAGGGTTTGTTTGACGGGGATAGTTTTAGCCTCACCCTCGGTCTCTCTCCCGAAGAGAGGGAGGACAAGAAGATCGATTAGAGGATTGAGTAGGAGCCTCACCCTCGTTCCCTCTCCAGAGGAGAGGGAGGATTAGAAGATAAGGTAGGAGACTGTGCATGAAAAAACCTCAGCCTTCCCGAAAAATCGGGACAGGCTTTTCCCTCTCCAAAGGAGAGGGAGAACTAGGAGGTCAATTAAAAGATCAGGGAAACTTATACCAACCTCGAAGAGGTTGACTTTTAGTAACCATGGTACAGCCCATGGATCCCCGGCGGAACCTCTACCTATTGCATAATAAAAGTTGGGAAAAGATAAAATGATGAAGGGCTGCGGGATAGAAGTGGATATACTTTTTGTGTTCCGCTTGGCGGCACAAAAAGATAGGAACGGATAGCCCGATTAAATGTTGAAAAAAGCTTTCATTTCCACAGCCCCTACAAAAAAAATTATCTCAACAAATTTACCGTTCCTTTTAATTCTACTCTTTTAAAATCTTTATCAGTACCTGCTACTGTCCATACATAAATACCATTGGGTTGTGGTTTTCCATTGTAAGTTCCATCCCATCCTTTGAGGTATTGGTTGGTTTCAAAAATTAATAATCCATTGCGATTAAATACCCTGAAATAAGTAGTGTTTGCAAACCCAACTGGTATGGCTCTAAATATATCATTTTGCCCATCGCCATT
Organism: Ferruginibacter sp.; assembly: GCA_031424845.1. GTDB lineage: Bacteria > Bacteroidota > Bacteroidia > Chitinophagales > Chitinophagaceae > Ferruginibacter. The sequence goes on along the minus strand of JANPIF010000365.1, from coordinate 2,723 downwards.
TGGCGTAAAGGCATTTGGCACATAATAAGCAGGACCGCTTAGCACTTTTACAAAAACGGTATCTAGGCCCATACAACCAATTTGATCCGTTCCTTTTACATAAAATACTGCATCACTGTTAAGCGTTGTAAAAGGATTTTTTACAAATGGGTTTGAGATATTCCCTGTAGGTGATGACCATTCGTACGAAGATGCACCCGAACCCTGTAACTGATGTGCAGCGCCCTTTACAGCAATTGTATCTCTACCTGAATAAACTTTTACAATGGGTTGTACCGTTAATTTTACGGTGCCGGTTGATGCAAAATCGCAACCATAACCAGCTACCGTAGTTGTAGCAGTTAAGCTATATGTGGTGCTCACTGTTGGATAAGCAAATGTCTGCAGAGCAGTATCGTATCTGATACCCAACGACGGCGACCATTTATAAGAAGAAATAATACCTGGCGGTGTTATACGTGTAATAACCCCAGTGAGCAATGCAGAATCGCCTATACAAATTGCAGTTGGAGTAGCGCTGATATTTACCAACGGTTTTGTACGCACTGTTACCTGCACCGTATCTTCTTTTACACAACCTCCAATTCTTGCTTGTAAAATATATTGAGAATTATTTAATGGTTTTACCGTTGCATTTAAAATAGTTAAACTATCTATGGTACTGTTTGGTTCATTAAGCGAACGCCATTGGTATGCAGCGCCAGAAGGTGTAACTATAGGAAAAAACTTAACAGATACTCCTTCGCAAATAGTTGTATCATTACCAATATTTACATTTAAAAAATTATCAACGTTTACAATAATTTGTGCCCTTGGGCCTTCACAATATCCGGTGCTGGCAGAACTGGTTTGGCTTACATAAAAAGTATAAATAGCAGGAAAAATGCTGGTATTAATTACCGGAGAATTGCTGGAACCTGCGCCACCTGTTGCATTTGCATACCACAATAAATTGGTACCGGTTACGGAATCTGATAACATGCCCACCACTTCGTTCGGACAATAATTAATAATACTTGACACCACAGGTTTTGCCGGCGTAGCCGTGATATTTACAGTAATAGATGCTCGTGGGCTTTCGCAGTTTCCGGTAGTTTGAGATACATAGTATGTTGTGCTTCCTGCAACTGCAGATGAAACTATTGGTGCCGTTGTGCTGAAAGAACCGCCTGTAGCCTGCATATACCATTTAAGATTTGAACCATTTGCACCCAATGCATTTGTTGTACTATTTTGACAATAAGTTTGTACAGCAGGAACAGTTAATGTAGGTGCAGCAGGTGTAGCATTTACATTTACGATAATGGAAGATCTTGGTCCTTCGCAACCCGAAGATGACTGACTTACATAATAAGTATTGGTGCTAACAGCAGCTGTTGAAACAGTTGGTGCAATGGAGTTTCCTACACCGCTAGTAGCATTGGCATACCATAATAAATTGGTACCGGATACAACAAAATTTTGAGGACTATCTCCCTGACAATAATTCACTGTAGTGCTTGTTTGCCCTGGAGTTGTTCCTACCTGCGGTGCTGCGGGTATTGCAGTTACTACTACCATAATTTCTGATCGTGGACTTTCGCATGTACCAACAGATTGTGTTGCATAATACGAGGTTGTACCTGCGGTAGATGTGCTTGGTGTGGGTGCTGTATTACTTGCTGTACCGCCGGTGGGCACAGTGTACCATTTAATATTTGTACCAGGTGCGGTTAATGCAACTGCAGTGCTTCCCACACAATAATTTACTTGCGGCGTTACCGCTGGTGCAGCAGGCGTGGTTGCAACATTTACCGTAATGGCAGATCGTGGGCCTTGGCAGGTACCTGCAGATTGACCAACATAATATATTGTAGAACCAATTGTTGTTGTTGATGGTGTAGGTGCAGTAACTGAACCTGTGCCGCCTGTTGCAGTTGTGTACCAAAGCAAATTTGAACCTCCTGCTGTTAGTGGAACTGCCGTTTGGTTTTGGCAATAATTTATGGGGGTATTCACCGTTGGTGCAGATGGAGTGGTTACAATATTTACGGTGATTTGTGCACGTGGACCTTCGCAGTTAATGGGTGTATTATTGGCTTGACTAACATAATAATTTATAGAACCCAGCGTGCCCGTGGCTGGCGTTGGCGCAGTAGAAGAACCTGTGCCGCCTGTGGCCGTTGTATACCAAAGTAAGTTGGTACCCGTAGCTGTAAGTTGAGTAGCTGTTGTGCCTTGGCAAATATCTATAGGACTTGTTACAGTTGGTGGAGCGGGATTAGCATACACATTTACAGTAATTGATGCCCTTGGACTTTCGCAGGAACCGGTTGTTTGAGATACATAATAAATTGTAGTACCAGCAGTAGTGGTTGAAGGTGTAGGGGCAGTGGTATTTCCACTACCACCTGTTGCAGTTGCGTACCAAAGTAAATTTGTACCGGGTGCAGAAAGTACTGCAGGCGTATTGCCTACACAATAATTTATAGTTGTTGGATTTACTGCAGGAGCAGTAGGTGTTGCATTTACTGTTACTGTTATGGTGGCTCTTGGTCCTTCACAATTGTTGATGGTTTGGCTTACATAAAAATTAAATGTACCTGCTGTAGTTGTAGAAACGGTGGGTGTTACGGAACTACCTGTGCCACCAGTAGAGGTTGTGTACCATAATAAATTTTGACCTGTGGCCTGCAAAGCTGCGGCGTTAGCTCCTTGGCAATATGCTGGAGGATTTGAAACAG
>JANPIF010000364.1:0-7795 GCA_031424845.1 Ferruginibacter sp. | reverse complement strand
CAATATCGCCGCAAGATGTATACGAGGCAATACAAAAATGTACAGAAAAGAGATCGATAAAAGAAAACAAATTAAACCCATCTGTTTTTAAAATAAGCCTCGCAACTGTCCACGAGTTATTAATGATAAATACAGATGATATCATTAGGATTGAAGCCAATAATAATTATTCTCATTTTTATTTTATTAATCGCCCTAAAGTTATTGTAAGTAAAACCTTAAAAGATTTTGAAGACCAATTAACAGGGCATAATTTTTTTAGAGTTCACCAGTCTCACCTTATTAACTTAAATTATGTTGAAGCTGTTAAAAGCAACGATGGAGATTATGTTTTGCTGCAGCAGGGTCACAGGGTAGAAATTAGTCGCCGCAAAAAAGCAGAATTTTTACATAAATTAAAAGTAGGGTAACCACTTTCTCGCCCATTTTTACCGAATTCTTATTCCTAACATCCAGCCTCTTATTAGTTCAGTTTTGCTGTGCTTGCCATTGTTATTTTAGTATAACAATGTTTACTACCAGTCAAATAACAATACTTATAGAAAAGCATAATCATGGTGACTGGCTCAAAATTTTTATCCCATACCCTACTGCTGAAAAAACAAGTGCAACCATCCAAAACAGCCATGGAGAAATTATTAAACATGTAAAATTAAACGAAGGGCACAACGCTATTGATATAAGCAATGTTGCAGATGATGAAGTTGATGTAAAAATAGAAACTCCCTTTGAAATTATTTTAAGAAAAATAAATATTACCCTTTAATGAAAAATTTAATTACGATTTCACTTTTATTTTTTTATGTCGATGTCTTTTCACAAAATGTAGGTATAGGGGAAACCTTACCTACCGAAAGCAAACTGCAAATAAAAACAATTGATAGTGCTGCATTAATTGTCCAAAATACCTCTACTGCAAACAATGCAAAAACGGCACTTTTTTATAAGACGGATAATAATTTTTCTGGAAGTATTGCCACAGTAAAAACAGCAGCATTAACCTATCGGATGGGCTTTTATACATTTGGTGGTGCCGCAGCATCTGCCCTTAAAGAAAGGATGAGCATTTCAGACAACGGTAATGTAGGAATTGGAACAACTAATCCTACTGCTAAGCTCGAAGTTGTAGGAACTTTTAAAATAGCAGATGGTACACAAGGTGCAGGAAAAGTCCTTAGCAGTGACGCAGCAGGAAATGCAACCTGGGCCACACAGGCACCACTCGCATTTGGCAATACAGAAAGATTTCAATTTAATATTTATAAAACAAATACTAATAATGGCCAATTAGATACCTATTATAATTTTGGTACGGCGAGCACATCTTATACAACAGGAAATCAATTTTTTAATCTCAACATTACTAAATCTGGCTTATATCATTTTGATGTAAACTTAAGCCATAATGTAAATGCAGATTATTCGCAGAAAAGCGTTAACCCCAGAAATGTAAAATTCCAATTGTTAGATTTTGGTTTTGGAACTATTTATACAGGATATTCATCTTATAATTTCAATAATGCTTCTGCAAATTCAGAAGCAAGTTTTGAGAAATCTTTTGACAAATATATTACTGCACCTGCACAGATAAGATTTTTATCTACCACAACAAATACAGGGATATTCGAACTCAATTATTTAGTTACAGGTCATTTAATTTCTGATTAAAAATATTTTTAAAACAAGAAAAATCATATCATGAAATCATTTATTACAACCTTAATTCTTTTTGCATTAGCATTTAGTACCACTGCACAAAATGTAGGTATTGGAGAAACCTTTCCTACTAATGGAAAGCTAACAGTAAAAGCTACAGACAGTGCTGTTTTGCTGTTACATAATAATACAGCAGCCACGGAGAATAAAACCGGTCTGTATTTTAAAACAGGATCAAGTTACTCAGGTGCGCTTGCAACAGTTGGTAGTGGTTTTACACATAGGTTAGGATTATTTACTTTTGGCGGCTCAGGGCCTGCTAGTTTATTAGAAAGAATGAGCATTTTGGATGGTGGTAATGTGGGAATAGGCACTACAATTCCATTGGATGCTTTTTCAGTAAAAACAGCATCAGGTGTCACTGGTATTTCTCATACAGATGGAACAGTAAGTTTAAAAACCATTGTAAATTCATCAGGGGGTTTTTTTGGCACTACCTCTACTCATCCATTTTATTTATTAACCAATGGAAGTACAAAAGTTACCATTTTATCATCCGGCAATGTGGGTATTGGAGATGTAAACCCTGCGGAAAAACTTACTATTTTAACCAGTAGTGGTGCAGCAGGATTATCCCATACAGATGGTAACGTTAATTTAAAAACGATAGTTAACAGTTCCGGTGGTTTTGTGGGTACCACCACTAATCATCCATTTTATTTAATGGCAAGCGGCAGTACCAAATTAACTATGCTACAAAATGGTAATGTAGGTATTCTAAATACAGCACCAACAAATCCCCTTTCATTTCCTGCAACTATTGGTAAAAAAATATCACTTTATCCGGGCGCTTCAGGTGATGCAGGTTTTGGCGTATTTGGAAATGAATTGAGAATTAATTCGGATAATGTGAATGCTGATATTACTTTTGGTTTTGATAATTATACAAATGGTTTTGACGAGAATATGCGGATAAAAGGTAATGGCAATATAGGCCTTGGAACAAACGCTCCCATTTACCAATTGGATGTGAATGGGCGTATGCGTTTGCGACACAAACCTGGAGCAACAGCAGGTGTATGGTTTAATAATTCTCTGAATAGTGAAACCAGTTTTTTAGGACAGTACACAGATAATTATTTAGGAATATATAGTGGTGGGGCATGGAAGTTTGCCGTAAACAGCACAGACGGTTCTGTAATAATGGGTAGCACTAATTTAGATGCAGAAAATTTAACATTGGCAGCTGGCTACAAATTAAAAGTATTTGGTAAAATAATAGGAGAAGAAGTAAGGGTACAACTAAAAACTGCTTGGCCTGATTATGTTTTCGAAAAAAATTATAAAAAACTTTCTTTAGATGAATTAGAAAAATATGTAGAAACATATAAGCACTTACCCAATATACCTTCTGCAAAAGAGATAGAAAAAGATGGGCAGCACTTGGGAGAAATACAAAGAAAGATGCTGGAAAAAATTGAGGAGTTGAGTTTGTATGTAATAGAACTGAAGAAAGAAATTGATCTATTAAAAGCTAATAAATAATTTATGAAAAACTGTATCATTTTTGTTTTACTTTTTTTTATAAGCACACAATTTTTATTTGCGCAATTAAATATAGGCGGCTTACCATTATCATGGAATAAAGAAGAACTAAGCAATAAAATACAAACTGCAACGCCTTTTTATACTGCAGGTTTTATAGACTGGAAAAAAATAAAAGAAGAAGATTATAAAGATTCGCTTAGAGATGGTCCTCCAAGATTTGGTTACGATTTTTCTGTAGACATTAATGTATTAAAAGAAGGAATTAAAACGATAACTTCTGAAGGACACCAAATTACAGCATATAAATTTTTATGCAAAGGTGCACTCAGTATTAATTTACTTTACAATAAATTTTGGCTGCCAGCGGGAGCAGTGATGTATTTATATAGAACTGATAAAAAGCACTTGATTGGTGGGTTTACAAATATTAATAACAAATCAGATAAAAATAATTTAAAAGGCTTTGGTACAGGCTTGGTTTATGGAGAAGAGGTGGTTTTAGAATTGTTTGAACCAAAAGAAAAAATTAATCAATCAGTAATTAACGTTGCAAAAGTAATTTACGGCTATCGCAAAATTAGACTACCGAAAACCCTTGAAAATGCTGAGGTATTTGCTGGCAGTGGCACCTGCCAGGTAAATGTAAATTGTACAGAAGGCAACAGTTGGCAAAATGAAAAACGAGGTATAGCCATGATTTTGGTAAATGGTAACAGGTATTGTTCGGGTTCTATTGTTAGGTCAAATGTAGATAATGGAGAATTGTATTTTTTAACAGCCGATCATTGTTTGGGAGGTTGGGCAAACCCTACAGTGAAAGACGCAGTAAGCAACCCCGAATGTCCGGAGTGGAGCTTTGTGTGGAGTTACGAATCTGCTAATTGTGCAAACCCTGCAACAGAGCCATCTACTACGCAAACTACAGCAGGAGCCACCTTGGTAGCAAATTGGAGTAATACTGATTTTGCATTGTTCAAATTAACAGAGTCTCCGTACATGCTGCCTACACCTTATAGTGCATATTTAAATGGTTGGTCAAGAAGTACCACTATTACTTCTTCGGGAGTGGGTATTCATCATCCATCAGGCGATATAAAAAAGATAGCCACTTTCACTACAACCCCTGCCTCTTCTCAATCTGCAACAACAGTACCTGGTGGTATAAATAGTAATTATTGGCAAGTTGCTTGGGCAGCAACCACCAATGGTCATTCAGTTACTGAGGGCGGCTCATCAGGTTCTCCTTTATTTAATAGTTCTGGTAATATAACTGGACAACTTTATGGTGGCAGCTCAATTAACTGCACAGATCCTGCGAATGACCCAGGGGTGTATGGTAAATTTTCAGTTAGTTGGGGAGCGGGAAGTAGTGCCCAGCGTCGGCTAAAAGAGTGGCTTGATCCCACCAATGTTTCACCCGCTACATTAAGTGGTTCAAATGCTCCTTGCAGTGCAAGTTTTACATTAATTGGTACTACCAGCACCAATCGATTTATACAAGCCACCAGCATCGAAACAAACACATTTTTTACTAGTGCAGTTTCTGTAGAAGGAAATTTACATTTGCGGGCCGGTAATGAAATTGTGTTAAAACCAGGTTTTAACTGCGTTGGGTCTTTGAGAGCGTATATAGCACCTTGTTTATAATAAATCTTATTAATTATTTGAAATGTAAAGCAAGCAAAAATTACCTTCATGAAAAGTCTAATAGCATTTTTTTGTTTTATGCTTTCACTAATAATAAGCAGCATTTCCACTGCACAATCTCTTGAGCGAGTACCCGTTGGGGCTTGCACTACGGGGTTGTATGATTCTGCTACCTATATGAAAGATGCGGCAGGGTTTTTAAAAAATGCCTTCCTACAAAGGCAATCATCCTCCAACAATACAAATGCATTTACTGCTCCTTATGTTATAAAATGCTTTATAAGAATTTTCAGGGAAACAGATGGCAGTTTTCCGGGAGCAACAATTGCTGAGGCAAGACAAAATTTTGATGAAATGAATGTGCAATTTTCAGGTCATGATATTTGTTTTCAATTGGTGGGTATAGACTTTATAGATGATTCTTACGGAAATAATCTCGTATATGATTCGCTGCTGGATACTGATTATAAAAATTATTTAAACACCAAAAGAATTTCTAATACTTTCACCATATTTATACACGATGTATTTGTAGAAAGCGGAAGTAGTGGAAATGCTTACGACATTCCAAATTCGTTTGTAAGTATTGCAAAATGGGCAACCATAAGCAGTAATGTACATTCTATTTTTGCCCATGAGGTGGGTCATGCATTAGGGCTTTATCATACTTTTCAAAGGCAATACTATAATAATAATACTTCCAAAGCAGAACAGGTTACAAGAAATACTTTAAATGCATGCTATAGTTGCACCAACTTTGGAGATTTATGTTGTGATACGCCTGCAGATTTTTCAGGATCTCAATCATCTGTAAACGGCAGTTGTTTTTATACAGGCACACAAAAAGATACTTGCGGCCCTACTACCTATGCACCAAGTGTTATTAATATTATGAGCTACATGCCTTGGAATTGTATTTCTTTTACCTCTACCGGTTTTACTGCAGACCAACGAACGAGAATGCATGCCACCATTAATGATGTTAATGGTCCGGTATATTCAAAAGTTTTGTTGGACAATGTGAGTTTTGGTTTTGGAAATTCATTATCTAGTGGTATGGTAGTGGCGGCTGCAAAAAACAGCGTTATCTCAACTAACACAACTACCTATAGCTCTTCCTGTAAATTTTATGGCACAGTTTCAAATGCAGGCTACATAACTGTTAACCCAGGTACAACTTTCAGCCCATCTACTGGTGGATTAGCAATATTGAGTTTCGCAACAAGCTGCAATTAAAATATGTAAATGGATAAAATCTATATATTTTATAACACAAACATTTACTTTTTTTGCATTTCGTTTATTACTTAAACTTGTTAGGATTAATTTTGAGTGAAGTAGGAACAAATGAAAAAAGAAAAAACATTAGAACTCTCCTTAATTGATACAGACCGAATCATAGAAATGGCATGGGAAGACCGTACACCATTTGAGGCAATTGAATTTCAATTTGGAATAAGTGAAATGGAAACTGTGGCGCTAATGCGCAAAAACTTAAAGCGCAGTAGTTTTAATTTATGGCGAAAAAGAACACACAGTGGTGTAAGCCAAAAACACCTTTCAAAAAGAGTAGAAGATATAACAAGATTTAAATGTACACTCCAACGCAGCATTACCATGAATAAAATAAGCAAGAGATAAAGCTACTTATTGCTTACTTAAAAACTCATAAATATCTTTCCAGCGTGGACTTGCAAGTGCAATATGATTTGTTTTTAATTCTTCAATAGTATCTGTGAGTTCAATTTGGCCACGCAAGTTTTCAGGATGAATTAATATGCCTTTGCAACCAAGGTTTTTTGCAAATTGAATATCGGTTAACCGATCACCAATTACAAACGAATTTTTAATATCGCAGTAAGCATCTTCTAAATATTTAGTCATTCTACCAATACGTGGTTTGCGCAATGGCGAATTTTGCTCAGGTACTGAATCATCTATAATAATATCTTCAAATAATATATCCTCATTCTTAAAAACTTCGAGTATAAAGTTTTGAGTAGGAGTAAATAATTCATGTGGAAACATGGGTGAACCCAATCCATTTTGATTGGTTACCATTACCAGTTTATAAGAAAGCTCACGGGCAATTTTTCCTAGCCAGGTTATTACATGAGGATAAAAATGGAGTTTTTCAAAACTATCAATTTGGCCGCCGGAAAATGCTGGTCCCTGTATGAGTGTACCATCTCTATCAATAAATAAATATTTCTGCATAACAAGTTTAAAAAAGGAAGGCAAAGTAAATTAAAAATTTAACTTGAGAAAAGTTTAGACTGTATTTAAACTTATATATCCATAATTCACTGCAGAGAAAAGAGTTAAATGAGTTTGCCCAGAGAAACTCAGCGTAAACTCTCTGTTCTCTTTTTCTCTGCGGTGATCTTTTCAGCCACAATTTTTTATTAAAACGAAAATTTAAATACACCCAAAGTTTACTAACTCAAGAATTATAACAAAATAAGTGGACTCTAAATACTAATAAAATTTACCACTCTCCCATTTCTATACCAAGCCCATTAATTTCTGTATAAATAATTTTTCCATTATTAAATGTAACGCCGGTGGCAATATCTTCTGCAAGCAATAATGGTCCATCCATATCTACAAAATCTAATAACGGAGCTAATTGTGCAATGGCTGCCGTACCTACACTGCTTTCATTCATACAACCCATCATTACCTGTAAACCCAATTCTCTTGCTTTATGTATCATTCTTTTTGCAGGAGTAATACCACTACATTTTGTAAGTTTTATATTTATGCCATGGAAATGATTGGGACACATTAATACATCTTCTTCTTTTACGCAAGCCTCATCTGCAAAAAGTGGAAGTACTGCATTTTCATATAATATTTTCATGCCGTCCCAGTCGTCTTTTGCCAAAGGTTGCTCCACCATATCTACACCCAATTCTTTTAGCTGAGGTATTTTATGCATAGC